>JAEZIT010000040.1 GCA_023436495.1 Acidobacteriota bacterium | reverse complement strand
TTTTACTTCTATCCAAATTCAGGAGAACCATCTACGCCTGTCCCCACACAGCGTATTGTCGTTTTACTTGCGCCTCTGCAGCAATCCGACCACCAGGCCGACCGCCGCCGATATCAGCAGGGCATTGCCGGGTTTCTGCCGCGCGTATTCCTTTGCATCTTCGACAAGTTCTTTGGGCTCCTTGTTCTGAAGTTCCTTGAACTTATCGCCGGCCTGGGCAAATTTCTCGCTCGCGAAATCGCGTGCCTTAACGGCCGCGTCCTGCAGTTTCTGCCCGTATTCCTGTGCCTGCATCCTTAGATCTCCAAGATATTCGTCTGTTCCCGTACCGAATTCGTCCTTTTCGACCGGCACCAGGCCCTGTTCCAGTTCCCTTTCCGCCTTCTTAACTTCCGTTTCAAATTCTGACATTTCCCTAATTGCTCCTAGTTAGAATTTTCTCAAACAAATCCGTTCCCACGTCAAATACTTCGGTTTCGGCGAACGTGCCGATTCGGATGACGGCTGTCCGTACAAAGTTGTAACGAAATTACCGCGCCGAATGTTCCCGATTTTCGCCTTATGAGATTTTTTTTCGTCGGATCACGCGTGGATACTTAAGGCCCCGCGACTGTGTGAAACAATCCGCGACGCGGCACGTAATACAGGCCTGTAATTTTTTTAAGAAGAAGCTTGACAAGGGGCAAATCGAAATGAGAATCTATTCGCTTCCAATAAGTAAGTAAGCACTTACTTATAACTTTTATCAGGAGTTTTTATTGATAAAGAACCTATTCAATTGTGAGCATGCGGGACGCATGAAGGCGGACGAACGCCGCCGCCAGATCCTCGATACAGCGGTAGAACTGTTTTCCTGTCACGGGTTTAGCGGAACGACTACGAAACAGATCGCGCAGGCAGCGGGCGTTTCCGAGGCGATGGTCTTTCGTCATTTTTCCACGAAGGACGCTCTATACAATGCGATCCTCGACACAAAGGTTTCCGAAGGCGGAATGAATTTTCTTTGGGATGAAACCAGCGAACTCAAGAAGGCGATGGACGCCGGAGACGACTACGAGGTCTTTTACCTGATCGCACGCCATGCGTTGAACAAGCATCATTCGGACATCGGGTTCACACGTTTGCTTTTTTATTCGGCTTTGGAACAGCACGAGCTTGCTGACCGCTTCTTCAAAGAGTATGTTGCGCGGGTTTACGAATTTATCGGTAATTACATTCGCCGCAGGCAGGCGGAAGGCGCGATACGCGACGCCGATCCGAAGACCGCGGTCCGGGCTTTCTTGGGGATGCTGATCCACCATTCGATCAACAATATCCTGTGGGACCGCGATCGTTCGCTGGTCAACCTGACGAACGAAGAGGCGGCAAGGCAGTTTTCAGACATTCTTTTACGAGGCATTTCGAAATAATCCTTTTGGCCGGTTCCTTGCGGCATAAATAAAATGAGAAGGCACACAGTTTTTATAATATTTGCATTGGCCGCAATGTCGGCGGCGTTGGCTGGAGCATGCAGGAGCAGCTCCGGTTCGTCGAATAACAGCAACGCGACCGAACCTGCGGTCGTCGACGTAACGACCGCACAGGCGATTGTCCGCCCGATCCCGTCGTATTTCGAAGCTACGGGCAACCTGGCAAGCGACGCTCAGACGGATGTTGCGCCGACGGTGGGCGGCAAGATCGTCGCGGTCAATTTCGACGTTGGAAGTTATGTTCGCCAGGGCGACGTTCTTGTCCGACTTGACGAACGCGATGCCGGCATCCGCCTCGAACAGGCACAGTCGCAGGCACAGCAGGCGCGTTCCGCCGTCGGCCAAGCCGAAGCGCAGGTCGAACAGGCACGGGCGAACGTCCGGCAGGCACAGGCCCAGCTCGGCCTCGGCGAAAACGGGCGGTTTGACATCAACAACGTGGCCGAGGTCCGCAACGCAAAAGCTGCCCTGGAACTTGCAGAGCTTGAGTACAAGCGTTCGGCACGGCTGCTCGAGTCCGGCGACATTGCCCGAACGATCTATGACCAGCGGCGGACGCAGTTCGAACAGGCCCAGTCCGCGTATCAAGCCGCTCTGAACAGTGCGAACCAGCGGTTCGCGGCCATTCGCAGTGCGCAGGCTCAGGTCGATACGGCCGAAGCGGGCGTCCGCGCGGCGCGCTCCGCCGTTCAGACGGCAGAGGCGCAGATCCTTGCTGCGCAGAAGGGCGTGACCGACACGGTGATCTATTCGCCGCTCAGTGGTTATGTCAGCGAACGCGTAGCGGATGTAGGCGAATACATCAGCCCTAACACGCCTAATGCCAAGATAGCAACGATCCTTCGCACGTCGGTGCTTCGGCTTAAGATCGACGTACCCGAACAGTCGATCGGTCAGGTTGCGACCGGTCAGAGCATTTCGCTACAGGTCAGCGCTTATCCCGACCGCAATTTTGCCGGGACTGTCGTACGGATGTCACCCAATGTCAACGCGACGGCACGTACGATGGTCGTCGAGGCAGAAGTGCCGAACCCTGAAGGCCTTTTAAAGCCGGGACAGTTCGCTACCGTGCGGATCACGCAGTCGCAGCCGGCTTCGGCCGTAATGGTACCGGTCACCGCCGTAAAGACTAACGGTGATGTTAACAGCGTGTTTGTCGTCAAAGAAGGGATTGCGTACGAACAGTTCGTCCAGCTTGGACTGCTCGAGAATGACATGATCCAGGTGAAACAGGGTGTCGCCGAGGGCGATGTGGTTGCTACGAGCAATATCGGCGCGTTGAACGACGGGGTGTTCGTCAGACAGTAATGAAAGAGATAACGACACGGATAGATATAAATGCACCGGCCGAGAAGGTCTGGGACATTCTGATGCGTTTTGGGGAATACCCGTCGTGGAACCCATTTGTCCGCAGCATCTCGGGCAACCCGGAAAAGGGCGGAAGGTTGGAAGTTTCCATAGAGCCGAGCGGTGGAAAGCCAATGAAATTCAAGCCGACGGTCGTTGAAAATGTTCCGAACCGGCATTTTGCCTGGCTCGGGAATCTGTTCATCTCGGGGCTTTTCGATGGAAGGCACGAATTCGTCATAACAGAACGAAATGGCGGCGTTGAATTTACGCACAGTGAACGTTTTTCGGGAATCTTGGTCCCGCTGATCTGGAGAATGATGGAATCGGGTACGCGGCGCGGTTTTGAGGAATTTAACGCGGCACTGAAAAAGCGCGCGGAAGGGCAACTGAACTAAGGGAGGTTTTGACCTATGCAGTGGTTAGCAGAAGTATGTGTTAAGCGGCCCGTTTTCGCGACGATGCTGATCTTGTCGCTCGTCGTTGTCGGCGCGTTCTCATTTTTCAGCCTCGGGCTTGACCTATTTCCAAAGATCGATTTTCCGACGATCACAGTTACCGTAGTCAATCCGGGCGCATCGCCGCAGGAGATCGAAACCGAAATAACGGAGAAGATCGAAGAGGCCGTGAACACCATCAGCGGCATCGACGAACTCCGTTCGACGTCGATCGAAGGGATCTCGCAGGTCTTTGTACAGTTTGTACTCGAAAAGGACGTCAACATCGCCGCGCAGGAGGTAGAGAACCGTGTCCAGACGGCCATTCCTAACCTGCCTGAGACGGCTGAGCAGCCTACTGTAATGAAGCTCGACAGCGATGCCGCGCCCGTACTGCGCATCGTTGTTTCGGCTCCGACCAATCTTCGCGACGTGACCGACGTCGCCAAGAACGATGTAAAGGAAAAGATCGAATCTGTCAGCGGCGTTGGGCAGGTGACGATCATCGGCGGACGCGAGCGGCAGATAAACGTCTGGGTCGACCCGGACAAGATGCGCTCGTACAACATTACGGCGGCCGAGGTCACGAATGCTCTCCGCATTCAGAACCTGGAATTTCCGAGCGGACGGCTCGACGAAGGCCAGACCGAAACGAGCGTGCGAACGCTTGGCAAGGTAAAAGATCCGGAAGAATTTGCGAACGTTGTCGTCGCCACCCGCGGCGAATATGAGGTAAAGGTAAAGGACATCGGAACCGTCGAAGACGGTGCGGAAGAGCTCCGATCCGAATCGCGCCTGAATGGACAGCCTGCGGTGACGCTTATCGTCGCAAAACAGTCCGGGCAGAACACAGTCGCAGTTGCCGAAGCGGTCAAGGAAAGGCTTTCAGAAATTCTGCCGACGCTGCCGAAACAGTATACGGTCGAGATAGTAGGCGATAATTCAATTTTTATCGAGGCTTCGCTGAACGCGATCGAGGAGCATCTTCTGCTCGGCAGTATTTTCGCCTGTATCGTCGTGTTCCTTTTCCTTTGGAACGTACGCTCAACGTTTATCGCCGCGCTCGCGATCCCGACGTCCATTATCTCGACATTCGGGCTGATGTACGCGATGGGATATACGCTGAACCTCATCACCATGCTCGCACTGACGCTAATGGTCGGTATCGTCATCGACGACGCGATCGTGGTGTTGGAGAATATTTTCCGCTTTATTGAAGAAAAGGGCATGAACCCGTTTCAGGCGGCGATCGAAGGTACGCGAGAGATCGGCATGGCCGTCCTCGCGACGACGCTGTCGCTAATGGCGGTGTTCGTTCCGATCGGCTTTATGCAGGGCATCGTCGGCCGGTTCATGTCCAGCTTTGGATTGACGGCAGCGTTCGCGGTCGGGGTGTCACTGATCGTTTCGTTTACATTGACGCCGATGCTCGCCGCCAGACTGCTTAAACGGCCGAAGGAAGAAGAACCCCCACCGCGCGATCCGGAATGGCAGGAAATGCACGGCGATGGATCGATCGAAATTCCGAAAGAGGAACCGCATGACAGCAAACACCGCGGCTGGTACCGGCACGTCGACAGCACGTATACGTGGATGCTGAAATTCGCGATGGGCCACCGATGGCTGATCGTCGTATTGTGCGTGCTCGTATTCCTGAGCATCATTCCGCTGTTCATGTTTGTCGGCAAGAACTTTCTGCCGGTCGACGACCAATCGCAATACGAGATCTCCGTCCGCGCTCCCGAAGGGTATTCCCTGCAGGCGACGTCCCAGCTTATGGAACGCATCGCGGCGGAGCTTCGCAAACAGGACGGCATAACGCACACGCTCGTCACAATCGGCGGCGGGCAGCAGCAGGTTGTCAACGCGGGAACCATCTACGTGAAGCTGACGCCGATCGGCGACCGTGCGAGATCGCAGGAGGAGATGATGTCGGATGCGCGTGATCTGCTGGCGAAGAATTTCCCGCCGGACCTCAGGGTCGGCGTCCAGCAGGTACAGGCATTCTCCGGCGGCGGTTTCCGCAATGCGAACGTTCAGTTTCTGATCGCTGGGCCGGACCTGAAAAAACTCGACGAGTATTCGTCACAGCTGCTCCAGAAAATGAAGGCTATCCCGGATGCCGTCGACGTCGATTCGACGTTGATCAGTGGAAAGCCGGAGGTCCAGCTTGATGTCAATCGGATCGCGGCCGCCGACCTGGGCGTTCGTGTCGGCGACGTGTCGCAGGCGCTAAACATCCTCGTCGCAGGACAGGAAGCGACGACGTTCAACGAAGGCACCGAACAGTATGAGGTATGGGTTCGTGCGGTAAATCCTTATAGAACAAGCGTCGAGGGATTGAAGCGCATGATCGTGCCGTCATCGAAGGTCGGTTGGGTCACACTCGACCGCGTCGTTACCATCAGCGAGGGAACAGGGCCGAGCTCGGTCGACCGATTGAACCGCCAGCGCCAGGTAACGCTGCTCGCAAATACAAAGCCGGGTGGTTCGGCGGCGAATATTCAGACGGCGATCAACGATGCTGTCAAGGACCTGAACCTGCCGGCGGGTTACACGACCGGATACGTCGGGCAATCAAAGGAAATGGGCAAGGCGGGAATGTACTTCCTGCTCGCGATCTTACTGTCGTTCGTTTTCATGTACATTGTGCTCGCGGCGCAGTTCGAATCGTTCATCCATCCGGTGACGATCCTTCTGACCCTGCCCCTTTCGATTCCGTTCGGGATCCTGAGCGTGCGAGTTATGGGCCAAACGGTGAACATCTTCTCGGGGCTCGGGTTACTGCTGTTGTTCGGCGTCGTGAAAAAGAACGCCATTCTGCAGATCGATCATACGAACAACCTCCGAGAACAGGGCATGGGCCGGTACGAAGCGATCATTCAGGCGAACCGCGATCGTCTGCGGCCTATTCTGATGACAACCCTCGCGCTTGTCGCGGGCATGATCCCGCTTGTCGTTTCGACGGGGCCGGGGTCGGGAACGAACCGCTCGATCGGCGTTCTGGTCGTTGGCGGCCAATCCCTGTGCCTGCTGCTGACGCTGTTGGCGGTACCGGTTTTCTATTCCATCTTTGACGATTTTGCGACGGTCGGAATTTTCCGCCGTATAGGAGAATTTTCTAACTGGATGTTTAACGGTATCCGCCGCAAATTCGCGACCGCGACGAGTTCGCTGTTTGGAAAGAGCTAAGGGGCATTATGGATCAGGTGAGAAGCCACAGCTTCTCGCCAATGGCATGAAGGTTTTATGCGAAAGCAATTATTTCTGATCATAATTTTATTAACGGCAATGGCCGCGGCGTCCGCACAGACGCCAATCCCAACGCCGATGCCGGAGCCGACACCGGTTCCCACCGCGACTCCTGCGGTGGCGCCCGAAAATCTCCAGGACGTTCCGGCGATCGCGCCCGATTTCCGTTCGGATGACCGAAGCTTGCCGGACCTCGGCCGCGTCGGCGTTGATATGGCAGACCAGAAGCCGTTGACGCTTCGCGAAGCGATTGCGATGGCGCTCGATAATAACAAGGACATCGAAGTAACACGGCACAATGTAAAGATCGCTGAATACGACCTGGAGGCCGCTCGCGGGGTCTATGAACCGCGGTTTAGCGGACAAACGTATTGGGAAAAGTCGTCGGTGCCGAACACGAGCTTTTTCGCTCCGCAGATCTCGAAGATCAGCAACGGAACATTTGCCGGGAATGCAGGATTTCAGGGCTATATACCGAACTTTGGAACGATTCTGAGCGCAAACGTACAAAACCAGCGCGTTACTACCGACAACCCGATCTCGATCTTCAGCCCGCAGTATAATTCGAGCCTTTCGTTTTCAATCACACAGCCAATTTTCCGCGGACGCTCGTTCGATCAGCAGCGGCGCACGATCGAGATCGCCAAGCGCAATTTGTCGCTGACCGATACGCAATTTCGCCAACGGACGATCGAGATAATCGCTGGCGTGCAGCGCGCGTATTGGGACCTGACCTATGCACTTCGTAATCTGCAGGTGCAGCGCGATACCGTCCGCGACGCCCGTGAACAGCTTCGGCACAACCGCCGCCTGGTGGAAGAAGGACAGCTCGCGCCGATCGATGTCGTTGCCGCCGAAACGCAGGTCGCGAATTTCGAACAAGCAGTTTACGACGCCCTGAATGCCGTTACACAAGCCGAAAACGCGCTGAAGAATATGATCGCGCCAAATCGAACGGACGGCATCTGGGCCGAATCGGTCACGCCGGTCGACCCGGTTGACCTTACCGCACCTTCAACGACGCTTTCGGACGCCCTGACGGCGGCGCTCGAAAACCGTCCGGAGTTGGAACTCAACAAGGTGCAGAAGGATATCAACGAGGTGGATAGGCGTTTTTATAAGGAACAAGGCAAGCCGCAGATCGACCTTGTCGCCAGTTACGGTTCGGCAGGAATTGGCGGTACGCTAAACCCGGATTTTTCAAACCCGCTGCTGCGCGATTGCGCGACGAACCCGAATACTGAGGAATGTGTCGCCGCTGCTCGCGCACAGGCCCTGCTTCTGCAGAACATCGGCGGGCCCGGTTCTTCCGTCACTGACATTTTCTCGAACAAATACCCGACTTTTCGCGTCGGTGTCCAGTTCAATTTGCCCCTATTCGGTGACAAAACCGCACGTGCGCAATACGGACGTTCCCTGGTCGAAGGTCAACGTCTTGAAACGGTCCGCGAACAGCTCGAACAGAATATTCAGGTCGATGTACGCAACGCCCTGCAGGCCGTGCGCACTGCCGAAGCTCGTCTCCGTGCCGCCGCGATCTCTCGCGAAAACCTGACGAAGCAGTACGAATCGGAGCAGCGAAAATTGGACGAGGGACAATCGGATATCTACAAAGTGCTCGACCGGCAAACCCAGCTTGCCGCGGCGCGAAGCGCCGAGCTACGGGCGCAGACCGAATTGAACAAGGCGATCGCGGACCTGCAGCGCGCGACGGGCAATTCGCTCAAGGCAAACAACGTTGAAGCACGGCTGCGTAAGTAGATCTGTTATCTTCAGAAGTCATGCAGGCAGTTTATATAAAAGATTTCGGCGGGCCGGAGAATCTCGTGTTAAGAGAGGTTCCCGACCCACCTGAACCGGCCGGTTCGGAAGTTTTGATCCGAGTTCGCGCGGCCGGTCTGAACCGTGCGGATCTACTTCAGCGGCGAGGGTTCTATCCGGCACCGCCGGGAACCAATTCACACATTCCGGGGCTCGAATTTGCTGGCGAGGTCGTCAGAACGGGGAATAGTGTCACTACCGCCCTTACCGGCGATCGCGTTTTTGGCATTACGGCGGGTGAGGCGCAGGCGGAATATCTTTTGATCGACGAGCGGCTGCTTGCGCCGATCCCGGAGAATTTGTCATTTACGGAAGCTGCCGCCGTGCCTGAGGCGTTCGTAACCGCACATGACGCGATCTTTACGCAAGGGCGGCTGCAGCGAGGCGAGACGCTGATGATCCACGCGGTTGGGTCAGGAGTGGGCCTTGCTGCGCTTCAGCTTGCAAAGGCCGCGGGAGCGCGTGTGATAGGAACTTCGCGCACCGCCGATAAACTGGAAAGATGTAAAGCATTCGGACTCGATCACGGGATTCTTACCGCGGACGGCCCGAAATTTGCGGACGCGGCGCGTGCCGCTTCCGAAGGCGGCGTAGATGTCATTTTAGACTTGGTCGGCGGTGGTTATTTTTCGCAAAATATTGAAAGTCTTGAGGTCAAAGGACGCTTGATCTTAGTCGGCCTGACGGCCGGAGCCCAAGCGGAGTTCAACCTGGCGCAGGCCCTTTCGAAACGGTTATCGATAATCGGGACCGTGCTTCGCGGCCGCTCGCTGGAAGAGAAGGCCGACGCAACCGCCAAATTTCGATCAGAAGTCGTGCCGCTGCTGCGGTCGGGAAAGGTCTCTCCGGTCATAGACAGAGTATTTCCCGCTAAGGAAATACGGGCCGCTCACGAATATCTCGAATCGAACGAGAGTTTTGGGAAGGTAGTGATCGAGCTCTAGGAAGATCTCGCTGCCAGACGTTCCGCTGCGTCGTCGGTGACGATGCATAAGCCGGCAATGCCGCGTTTTTCGAAATCTGCAATCAATTGCACGGCCTCGGCGTAGGTCAGGCCTTTTGCTTCTGGCCGGCCGAATGAGATCACAGACCATTCCTGCCGTTCGAGTTCATTCCCGACATCCGTTTCGGCGGCGTCCCCGCTCACGGTCTTTTTGCTTGCATTCGCCATTATTTGCGTACTAAATTGTTTCGTTAGTAGAGTTTACCATAAGATTTCAACATGTGGAAAACCATTCATTCACCGAATGTTAGAATATTTCGACGGACATGAGCTTTAGCGAATCGTATTTCATTACAGGCTTTCCGGGATTCATCGCCGGACGGCTCGTCGCCCGTTTGGCGAGTTCGGACGTACAGTTTTACCTGTTGGTCCAGCCGCAGTTTGTCAATGCGGCGGTTTCGCAAGTTGAGGAGATCGCGGAACATACGGGCATTCCGCTTGAGAATTTCGCGCTCGTGGAAGGTGATATAACGAATACCGGCCTGGGCATAGCGGCCGATGACCTGGCAGCGATTCGCGCCGATACGACGCGCGTGTTTCATCTTGCGGCAATTTACGATCTTGCTGTTGATAAGGACCTCGCGTTTGCCGTCAATCTCGATGGCACGAAGCATATAAACGATCTTGTGCGGACGCTCCCGAATATGCGGCGGTACATTTATATTTCGACGTGTTATGTCGCGGGCAAGCGCAAAGGCATCATTTTGGAAACTGAGCTTGAACACGATGCGGGCTTTCGGAATTATTACGAACAGACGAAATACCTTGCGGAGGCCGAGGTCGAAAAATTGAAAGCGGACGTTCCGGTAACGATCGTTCGGCCGGCGGTCGTCGTTGGCGATTCCCAAACGGGCGAAACGGTCAAATACGACGGCATTTATTACTTAATAAAGTATTTACGCAAAATGCCGGAGCTGCTGCGGTATGTGAACGTTGGGAACAACGTCGTGACCCTAAACCTTGTGCCTGTTGATTTTGTTGTGGAAGGAATAGCCGCGCTTGCAATTGATGAAGACGCAGCGGGAAAGACCGTAGCGCTTGCCGATCCCGAACCGCTGACGACCGCCGAACTTTTCGACGCGATAGCGGGCAAGATGACCGGCAAACGGTCTGTTCTGCATCCGCCGCCGTCACTGGTGGAACGCTCGCTGATGCTGCCGTTTTCGCCGCCTGTAACCGGCCTTCCGCATGCGGGCGTGCCTTACTTTTTTATATCCCAAAGTTACGATACGTCCGTCGCGGAATCACTCCTTGCCAAGCACGGCGTACGATGCCCGAATTTTCGCGATTACGTCGGCAACCTATTGAGATTTGTCGATAAATATCCAGATCGTTAATGTTCCGACGCCCGAGCGGGCAAATCTCTCCGCTCTTCAGGCATCATACGGGGAAGGTAGATTATGGGATCGAGAGCTCAATTCGCCGTTTGCGTCATACTGCTCTTTTCGGCAGCGGCCTTTGCTCAAAGCCGCCGCGTCGCCCCAACCCCCACGCCGACGCCGCCTGACGATACCGAACATGTCATCACTGAGGAGATAAAGCTGAACGTGCTTGCATTTGACGAGAACGGCCGGTTCGTTTCGGACGTAAAGGAGAACGATCTTGTCATCACGGAAAACAACATTTTGCACCAGCCGAACAGTGTGCGACGGATCCCGGCGAACGTTCTGATCGTAATGGACACGGGAGGCGAGCTGCGCCAGGTTAAGAGCCTTAGCCAGACGCAGATGACCGCTCGTGGTATTGTGAATTCCCTTCGCGACGGTGACTCGGTAGCCGTGATGCAATATAGCGACAAGCCCGAAATTATTAGCGAATGGACGACGGACCGAGCTGCGACAATGAAGGCGATTGGACGCGCGAAATTCGGACGGCGGTCGGCTTTTGCCGAAGCGCTGCGTATGGCCGAGAATTTCCTGACCCGAAATCCGGCCGATAACCGCCACCTCGTGCTGATCACAGACGGCACCGATTCCGGAAACTCCTCAGCCAAGTACGACGCAATCCGCTCGCTGCTGACGACCGATATAAGCGTCCACGTGCTTAGCTATGCCAATATGGAGGCGGCCGATATCGAGCCGCGAACTAGATCAGTCTCAAAATCGCCGCCGCCGAAGGCGATGCCCGACGAGATAGCGGCAACGCTGCCGCCCGGTGCACGCGACGTTGCCACGGCGCCGAAAGCTCGCACTATCAACCTCGACAGAACACTGCTGAAGACATTGCGGGCGAGGAAAGCCGACCTTGAGGCAAGCGAGGAACAGCTAGGGAACCTCGCGGAAGCTAGCAACGGAACGATGATCGTCCCGAACAGTGTCGAGGAAATGGTCGAGAAGACCGCCCTTGTCGCACAGATGATCGATTCGAGCTATGTAGTGACCTACACGCCGAAGATCGAACTTTCTGGCACCAAAGGTGAACGCAACATTGAGGTCACATCAAAACGACCCGGCCTGATCGTCCAGGCGAAACGAAAGATCGTGATCGACAATTCAAAATAGCCCCATTCTCTAGCGGTTCGCCGCCACGATCGCCGCGGTCCATGTTTTGGTCAGCTCGCTTAGGACGTCGGCATCCTTATCAGACGTTATTTGGCGATAGGCGTAAACATAAATTAGCCGGTTATTCACGTTTAGCAACGAGACGGATGCAAGGTAGGGCCTAGGATCGCTGAAAGCTTCGAGCTTCATGATCATCATTGCGCTGAAGACATTATCGGTCTTTTGAAAATGACCGAGATTGATAGCCGTTTTCAGCTCGGGTGTACTGTCTTTGCTCGAATTTGCGGCTAACCATTTGGCGGCATTTTCGGCAACAGGTGGCGTGATGGTGCTGTCAGCCGCGATCGGCGCTGCATACCTCTTTTCGAGGTCCGACACGACGTTGGCGAATAACTGCGGTGTCGCATCGAGTGTTATCGCCTCGCGTGAGACAGAGATCTTGGCATACGCGATAAGCGGCGAAGCGATTCCCGCCTTAAGCTGCGGCAGGGTATCGTTCGGGACATAGGCCGCAAGCGTGTTGTTCGACGGTGTCTCGGCGGCTATAAAATAGCCTGTGACGCGGTCAAAATGCGGAAACGTGTCGAAAAAACCTTCAGGAGCGGGGATATGCACTGTCCGCGAGCCGAGACGATAAACGTCGTTTGCGAGCACGGCCTGTGCCGTCAATTGGCTGGCGGCGCTCAAAATTATGCAAGCGAAAATAAGGAGTTGTCGTTTCATAGATTTTAAACGTATTGGGGAAACAGGCTCTATTGTTATAGCAACAAAAGACTTGGGCGTAAAGAGAACCGGATCTCTTGCCGAAGAACAAGATCTCAACTTTACGAATAAAAAGTGAACATTTCGACTTGACAATTGTTAGAATTAGAATTATTCTAAGTCTAACTTAGAACGCTTGAGAATTTTTAGCGGCGCTTCGACAGGAACGATGAGTGTGAAAGGAATACAGGAATTAGGACTAACGAAACAGCGCGAGGTGGTGCTGCAGGTGATTCGCGATTCGCATGGCCACCTGACGGCGAACGAGGTCTTTGCAAGTGCAAAGGCACTGCTGCCGAGCATATCGTTTGCGACGGTCTATAACAGCCTTCGGTATTTGAAGGAAGCAGGACATATCGCCGAAATACAATTTGGTAACGGCGCCAGTCGGTTCGATCGGATGACATCGCGGCATGACCACGCTATCTGTACAAAATGCGGAGCACTCGTCGACATCGAAATGGACCATCCGCAGGAGCTTGTCGCAAAGGCCGCTTCATACTCAAAATTCAAACCCGAATCGCTCGAATTTACACTTCGGGGGATTTGCCCCGATTGTGTCGATAAAAAATAGTAATTAAAACCGCTGAGGACATAGAGAGCACAGAGAAATATTAGAACAGCAATCCTATAAATCTGAGTTATCTCTGTGTGCTTTGCGAATTAGAAAATACCAAGGAGATAAATAAAAACATGGCAACAGCTACTGGAACTGCAACGGAAAACACAACAGCGATCGCAAAGGTCGGAAAACCGGCACCGGATTTCGATCTGCCGTCGACAAAGAACCTCGAAACTTTGGCCGAGAACGTCAAGCTATCGGATTATAAGGGCAAATGGCTGATCCTGCTCTTTTACCCGCTTGATTTTACGTTCGTTTGCCCGACGGAATTGATCCACTTCTCGGATCGCCTCGATGAATTTCAGGGCGTAGGTGCTGAGGTTGTGGGTGTTTCGACCGATTCGGTCCACTCGCACCGCGCATGGCTGAAGACACCGCAGGACAAGAACGGTATCGAAGGAGTGAAGTATCCGATCGCTTCGGACGTAGGCGGAAGGCTCGCGGCTAAGTACAACATCTTGGTCGAGGATGCCAACGTCGCACTCCGCGGCCTGTTCATTATCAACCCGGAAGGCGTTCTGCAGTATTCGGTCGTTCATGACCTGAACATTGGACGCTCGGTCGACGAAACGCTACGCGTTCTGCAAGGATTGCAGACGGGCGGGTTATGTGCGGCTGACTGGACGCCGGGACAGGAAAATCTGAAGGTCTAGGTTTATTTTTGGCGTGCGGCTTGGTGGACGGGTGAGCGCCCGCACACCGGCCGCATGCCGGTTAACGGAGTAAATTATCATGCCAATGAGAATTGGGGATGCGCGTCCGACGTTCGAGGGTGCGACAGATTGGTTGAACGAATTACAGGAAACGGCCGACGATTTTGTTAACGGCCACCCGACGCTCGTATATTTTTGGGCGACAAGCTGCGGCATATGTAAGGAAAACATGCCGAAGCTGCAGGAATTAAAATCAAAATATAAAGACAAAGGATTAAAGACTGTGGCGATCCATATGCCGCGATATCCGGCCGATACGGACCTCGAAACCGTAAAGTCGACGATCGCCGAACACTGCATCGACGACGTCTGTGCCGTTGATAACGAGCATAAGCTGAAGGACGCATTCCTGAATGAACAGGGATGGGTGCCGGTCTATTACCTCTTTGACGCCGACGGTAAATTGAAAAGCCGCGCAGCCGGCGAATTCGGCATTGGCGTGCTGACCGGCGCGCTCGAGAAAATGTTTCCGGTTCAGGCGGCGGAGGCTCAGGCATAGCCGGAGTTGTTTGCGGAAACCATTAAAGGATAAGGGCGAGGTGCTTATTTCGAGCGCCTCGCCTTTTATATTAGCGGCATGCTTGTGAAGATATAATAGAGAATAAACCCGCTCGCTATGATCGAACCGATCAGCAGCAGGATAAGCAAACCGATGATGCCGAATATGAATATATAGTCGCTTGTGGTGCCTTTGTCTTTACCGGTCGCACGTTCGCGGATCAGGTCCATGTTCTGTTTGTTCGACCGCCAGAAGAAATCGAATGCATCGCCAACGAACGGTATCGACCCCACAATGTAATCTAACCCGATATTGAATGCCATTCGCAGCAGCGTGATCTTTGGCACGCCGTAGCGGACGCCGGCGAACAGAATATAGAACGAAGCGATCGACGTCAGCGTATCTCCGACGTTCGGAATTAATCCGATCAGGGCATCAAGCCCAAATTTCCAGCCCGTTCCCGGAATACGGAACAATCCGTCCAAATAACGCGATAGATCGTCGAGGCCTTTTTCTATCTCGACTTCGGCGTGTTTCCGTCGGGACATTCCGAGAACTCCGCGCTTTTCAGCTTCTTCCATACGGTTATTTTATAACACAAGAGGCGTGGCCTATTACTTCATCGCCTTCCCGAAGACTCGAGGGCGTCGGCTGCCAACCGCTGGCGAGCCGGTATTCCAACAGCTCATCGGCCGATGGATGATGGTCCCAAACGGCAACTGCCGTCACGGCGCCTAGTCAGGTAGTGTCGTAGACGAGAAAAACGTTCGTGTAGGGCACGATAACATCGTGAGTAAACTCGTCCTGTGTAATTACTTCAGCGACGATACGCGGGTGGACAATGGATCTCGGCTTCGTTGCCGCCCATGCCAGAACATCGCGAAGCGAGCCATGCTGATCGATCTCCGTCGCGATATCGAAAAATTCGGTATCAGGCAGTCTAGAAAGATTAATTGCCATTTCTGTTGCCTCTATGGGACTAATACTATCTTTGGCTCTTCTCACCCAAGGCTTCGCTCCGCCACACTCGAGGTTATATTTTGCCGCGGTTCCGCGGCTATTCCTTTCTCTGTGATCTTTGTGGGGAACCGCCTTCCACGATTTTTACGCTTAATATCCTGTCTCCCCGAACGATGTTATCTACGACCTTCATGCCGGTTTCGTTCACGCGGCCGAATACGGTGTAGCCGCCGTCGAGGTGCGGCTGTGGCGAATGCGTTACGAACCACTGTGAACCGCCCGTGTCTTTGCCGGAGAGCGCCATGCCGACGGCTCCGCGATCGTACGGAACCATGTTTACTTCACAGCGGATCGACCAACCCGGGCCGCCATTGCCGTCGCCGCGGGGATCGCCGTCCTGCATAACGAAATTCGGTACGACGCGATGGACCTCAAGCCCGTTGAAATAGTTCGCCCGCGCAAGCTTGATAAAATTATCAACGGTCAGCGGTGCGTCCTCCGGCAGGAGGTCAATCGTGAACTCCCCTTTATCCGTCGCAAGTACCGCACGGACCGAGCCATTCTTACGTGCAAGTGCACGGCGGTAATCGGCATCGGTGTTCAGCACCTGCCCGAGCTTTGAACCCTTGCCGGAATAACGCCTGACCAGGCGGAGGCGGTCGATGTCGATGTTTTTGAGAATAGGAGATAGTTTGACACTTTTGAACTCTTCGGTTTTAAGTAGAGAATACGCCTTCGCACGTACGAGATGGTCCGTCGAACCCGCCGCGAATTCCAGCGCCTGAACCGCCGACTTTTTGTCGAGCTTGAAGATCGCGTCCAGAGCGGCAAGTACGGCATCGTTGTAATCTTTATCATTCAGGATCGCATATTCGAGAGCCTTACTGAGCGCAGTCAAGTTTTCGGTTGATGCCGGCTGCTCACTCAACAGCTCCGCCGCAGTGGCCCGAATAAAAACATCGCGATTGGAAAGCGATCTTATCAGGACTTCCGACAGATCGGCCGGCTTGAATTTTGCATAGGCTCGAAGCACGTCCGGCGCTGCGAGGATCGTACTCGCCTCGGCGACCGGGTCGGCTTCTGCAAACGCCACGGCTAATGGACGAAGCATCTGCGGCGCCTCCGTTTTCATCCGAAGCGCCTCTTCGTTCTTTGTTTCCACTTCAGCAAGTTCCCCGATTATCTGGGCGAGCGTGCTGTATTGCCGCCAGCTGGACAATTCGGCGTTTCTGTCGTCGCCGCGTCCGGGTGCGACCCTCATCCGCGCGGTATATATCTCAGGCGACATACCTTTGTCGAGTGCACCGTAGTCGCGGAAAAATTTGATGGCCCGTTCATTACGCGTATCCGCAAGCAATCGTCCCAATGCCGCCGAAACCTCGAGCAGTTCATTCTTTTCGATCGGGTTGGAAAATTTCGAAGCTTTGTAGTCATCGAGCAGTTTCTCTGCACGATCGAGAAGGCGCTCGGCCGCTCTCGGATCCTTTAGTGAAGTTAGCGATCGAATCGCTGAGATTCGGACCCGAGAATCGCTATCCGATGTTGCGGCCTTCAATAATGTATCGAATGCCTCTTTGTCTTCGGCGGCGCCGAGCAGGCGGGCCGCGTTTGCTCGAACTGTCGCATGGGTATTGGTTTCGAGCAGGTCGCGGGCATCGCGGTTTGCGTTCTTTGCACGAAGGCGCGTAAGAGTATTCAGCGCATTCGCGACAATATCGGAATCGGTAAACGCCAGGAAATTTCGGACCGTTTCCTCGCCCTTTTCCGGCCGGGCACGCAGTGCAGCCGTAAGTGCGAGCATGATCGTTACCTTATCTGGATTGGCTTTTTTTACTAGCTCGGCTTCCAGGATAAATACGATCGCATTGCCAAGGTCTTTCGCCTTTGGGTCTTGCGGATTTGCAACGGCGATCTTTCCGGCGGCCTCAGCTAAACGTCCACGGCTGATTTGTTCAGTAATTGCCGGCGTCGAGGCCTTTGCCGTTTCGCCGATGAATCGCAAGACTGCGTCGGCCGCTGAGACCGATTCGATCTCGCCCAGCGCAAATGCGGCGGTGTCGCGGATCTTTGGCGACGAGGAGTTTAGGTGCTTTACGATGTCCGGAATAGCACGCTCATCGCCGATACGCCCAGCGGCGAGCAGAGCTCGGGCTACGGACGCATCGGCGTATTTTCCGGTCAATATCTGTTGCAGCAACGCGTCGTAACGGCGTTCGTCCTCGGCCTTTAGAATGGCGATCGGGTCGGCTTTTAGTTGTTTCGGGGTCTGTGCGGCCACTCCGGCAGACAGCACGGCAGTGATCAGGAAATAGATGCTCAGCTTTTTCATGGTCGGCATGTGATCGAGTAAGGACCAATTGATTTTACAGAGATTAACCTTCGATTTCCACAAATTACGGACGGGGCCGCGGCGTTTGTCTTTTGTACCGCTGAATGGATAATCGGTGTGATGCATGATTTCGTATCGTTCGGTGGCGAGATTATTTCGGCGGATGGGGCCGTTATGCCCGCTGTTTCTGCCGCGGCAATGTACGGCCGAGGAGTTTTTACTACGGTCGCCGTATTCAGCGGCGAGCCGTTTTTATGGGACAAGCATTGGCGACGGTTGTCTGAGAACGCCTTGCGTCTCGGTGTCGGCCTCAGCGAAATTTCGGAGGATTTCGTTTCCCGATCGTTCGACGCACTGATCGCCGCAAACGGAGTTTCGAAGGGGCGGGCGCGAATCGGCATCCACGACCGCAGCCGCGGTGGGGCTTGGAGCGGGGACGAAGCGGCAGCACCGGCGTTGATCATAATGACCGGAGACCTGATGCCGCGGCGGAACGAAATACGGCTGACTTTATCGGCGTTTCCCGTCAATTCCGCATCGCCGCTTGCCGGGATAAAGTCCTGCAATTATCTCGAGAACCTGATCGCGCTCGAAGATGCAAAACAACGCGGATTTGACGAGGCAATTCGGCAAAATGAACGCGGCGAGGTCGTTTCGGGCTGTATGTCAAACATTTTCTGGATCCGCGATGGCCAATTATTTACACCGGCGCTTTCGACCGGATGCCTTGCAGGAACGACGCGTGAATTTATCCTGGAAAACAGCGATTGTACTGAAACGAAGGCTGGGATCGATGAGTTATTGAATGCCGACGCCCTTTTCTTGACGTCCGCCGGGGTCGGCATCATGCCGGCAGCTTCGCTGAATGAAACGAAATTTGGCGCTGTGGAAATTTCTATCCCTGGATTTCCGGATTACGGATAGGCGCGCAAAAAGGCGGGCCGGCGCCCGCCTTTCGCAAGTTCCGTTTTCGGCTGGAATTAAATTCTTATGCCGCCGTTTCGAACAGCGCCAGGATCTGCTTGCCTTCCGCCGAACGGGGATCGATCGTACGAAGGTGCTTTTGGCCCTGCATTTCCCAAATTGCGGTCACGGTGCCTTCTTTCTCGACAGCCTGATAGGAAACTTCTTCCGGGTTGACCGGGGTTTCTGCCGCTTCTGCGGCTTTCACTGCTTCTTCTGACATCTAAAACAAAATTCTCCTAAAAAATGTATCGTCCACTAAAATTATGGTATCGATAAATTCTGACACAACAGGGCCGAATTTGTCGAGTTTTCATTGCTGTTTGACGCGCCGGGGCGTTAGTTCGTAGAACCAGAAATCGCTGTTCGGCTGATCGATCTTCAATTCGTCGGTCATGCCGTTCTTGTCGATTGTGAAAGTGACGAACCCGCGCGGAAAGTTGTATGCAACAGATGGCCGCCACTTTATCTGGAACGTATCGTAATGCCAGTGTCCGAGGTCGGCAACAAAATTAGGCGCCGGCCCGAATCGCATGACCAATCCACCGTTCTCTACGGTGATGGAAATGTCGCCGTACATTCGATCAGAATATGTTCCGGCGTATTTTGCGAGCTCAAGCGAAGGACGCGTATTTGGCGCACGTCCTTCATCAATCTTCTTCGCCGCGTCGGCCTGCGCGGTTTTTGAACGTGCCTGGCGCTCGTTTGCCTCGGCGATCAGGTCGCGCTTCGGAGCATTCAGGAAAACATCCAGTATCTTGTTCATCATTACTCCGAAGCTCGGCGATTCGCTATTGGTCAACACCACAAAACCCAGCCGCTCCTCGGGAACAAGCACCGTATACGACAGCATGCCGTCGAGCCCGCCGCTGTGATTGATCACCTTTCTGCCCTGGTAATCGTAAACGAACCAACCCATTCCAACGCCGCTGAAATGTCGCGTCGGACTGTTTTTCATCGTCGTTTCGCTGACCTGCTGAGCAAGATAGGGCTGCCACATTTCCCATGAACGCTGTGCGCTGAAGAACTGTTTGCCTTCGAACGTACCGCGCCCGAGCTGCAGCCGGACCCATTTCGTCAGGTCCGCGACCGACGAATTCAATCCCGCCGCCGCGGCCGCGCCGTCAACGTTTCCGCGATGCAGAACGCGCAGAGTCCCGCCAGATTCGTTGTGCGGCATCGCCGCGTTATCTTTGATATCTTTAACGCTCGCAGTTGTACGGTTCATCCCAAGCGGGTTCAGGAAACGCTCCCGTATGAATTCGCCCCACGGCCTTCCGGACACTCTTTCGATCACTTCGCCGGCGACAATGAACATCAGGTTCTGATACCCGTAACGACTGCGAAAGCTGGACACCGGTTTCAGGAACCGCTGGCGGCGAATGATCTCTTCCGACGGATAAGTCGTCTCATACCACAACAGGTCGCCGCTGAATGTATCAAGCCCGACACGGTGCGTGACCAGGTCGCGGATCGTCAATTCATTAGTCACCCACGGATCGTACATCTCGAGCTCCGGCAGATACTTTGTGACCTTGTCGTCCCATGCGATCTTTTTTTCGTCAACGAGGACCGCAAGAGCGGCAGTCGTGAACGCCTTCGAATTGGACGCGATCGCAAACAGCGTATTCTCATCTACCGGTTCGGGCTTACCGAGTTCTCTGACCCCGTAGCCCTTTAGAAATACTACCCTGTCATCCTTAACGATGCCGATCGCCATCCCGGGGCCTTTCCATTCGGCCAGTACGGAGTTGGCATAGTTGTCGATCTCCTTGATCCGCTCGTCCAGCGTCTGGGCATGAACGAATGCGGTGAAGAGTAAAAAAATGAACAAAAAGAGATACGTTCTTCGCATAAGTCTCTTATGAATGTAGGGATATTCTTCGGGGTACGATAACCTCCGGGCCGTAGAGGAATTGTATCACAATCCGAAACGCACGGGCCGCGATGCTGATCTATAACCTAACGAAACATTACCTTTTCAAAGCCGCCCGATTCTTGTATCCTTGGCAACAATGTCACCTATAGCGATCACACTGGTCCTGCTACTCCTAGCGGTCGTGCTCTTTGCGACGGAGAAATTGCCGGTGGACGTTGTCGGAATACTTCTCGTGATCGCACTAGTCGGTACAGGCGTCCTGACGATGCAGGAAGGCGTCGCCGGCTTCGGTAACGACATAATAATCACGATCGGCGGTTTGTTCATCCTTGTCGGCGGATTGATCAAAACGGGCCTGGTCGACCTCATAGGGCGGCGGCTTTATCGCATCGCCGGCGATAATGAATTCATCCTGACAGCTTTGATCATGGCGGTTGCGGCCCTGTCCGCGTCGGTCCTGAAAAATACGACGACCACGGCGATGTTCCTGCCGGTGGTCATCGGCCTTGCCTCAAAAGCCAAAATCGCCCCGTCAAAACTCCTGATGCCCCTCGCATTCGGCGCTATCCTTGGAGGCTCTTGCACGCTTATCGGCACATCGACAAACCTCGCGGTCAGCGGCGCGATCCAACGCTATGGCCAGCCGGCGCTGTCGATGTTCGAGCTGACGCCGGTCGGGATCGTGACATTTGCGGCCGGCATGATTTACATGCTCTTTCTGGGCCGAAAGCTCTTGCCTCGCCGCGGCGGTGAAGATTCGCTGACCGAGCAGTATCACATCCGCGAATACATCTCCGAAGTAATGGTTCTTCCGGAATCGAGCCTTGTTGGGAAAACGCTTAGCGAAGCTAATATATACACCGAGCTGGAACTCAACGTCCTCGGCATTGTCCGCGATGGCGAAAAGATCAGTTCGCCTATGCCTTGGGAACGCATCCGCCGACGCGATTCGCTGATCGTCGAAGGCAAGATCGCTGACATACTTCGCGTAAAAGAAGAGGTCGGACTGGAGATCAAGCCCGAATTCCTGTTAAACGATGCCATCCTGGAAGGCGAGCGTGTCGAGCTCTTTGAAGTGATGGTAATGCGCGATTCGTCGTTGGTCGGCCAGACGCTCAAAAGCCTGCGGTTTCGTCAGGTTTACGACATGACCGTACTTGCCGTAAACCGCCACGGCGAGACGTTTATTGACAAACTCAGCAGCGTTCAGCTTAAGTTCGGTGACGTGCTGCTTGTACAAGGCGCCCGTGACACAATCGAACCCCTAGTCGCCGACAGTGAGATTCTTTTGCTCGAAGATGTATCAGCCAGCAGCTTGCGCCTCGACAAACGCAAATGGGCGATCGCCGCATTTGCGCTTTTCCTTTCACTTTCGCTTTCCAAGATCGTTGTTGGCGTCGACATTCCGCTGGCAATTTGCGTGCTTGCCGGTGTAATGCTTCTGCTTGCAACAAAAACCATCCGTTACGCCGAAATGTATTCGCTAATAGACTTTCGGCTGCTGGTCCTGATCGCATGCATGATGAGCTTTGGCGTGGCGATGGAGACTACCGGAGCCGACAGGTATCTTGCGGGGCTCATCGAATCGAATTTCGGCGATTACGGCTCGACCGCCGTCCTGGCAGGATTTTTCCTGCTGACCGTTATAATGACGCAGCCGATGTCGAATCAGGCGGCAGCACTAGTCGTTCTGCCGGTCGCGGTCAAAACGGCGGTCGCTCTTGGACTTAATCCGCGTACCTTTATCGTCGCGGTGACGTATGCTGCGTCGTTCTCGTTCATCACCCCGCTTGAGCCCGCGTGCGTGCTCGTTTATACGCCTGGCCGGTATCGGTTTATGGATTTTGTCAGGGTCGGAACTCTCCTCACGATCATCGTATTCGTCGTTACGATGGTGCTCGTCCCGGCATTTTGGCCCTTTTAGATCCCGCGGCCGGCATCGCGTATCTGCCGCAGCGACAGGCCGCGACGGATCACAAGCACCAGACCTATCGCCGTCCAGAACAAGATCCTCCCCTTCCGAATGATCGCCAGCGTTATCCCGATACCGGCTCCGATCGCCAGGATTTCGGACATGAACTGCGCTCCGGCCTCATCAACGCCTATAACGAACGGGATAAGCTTGAACATGATCGTTATTAGCCGGCTGATCGATTCGAACAGGAACGATGTGAGGAATCCCGGTATAACGTCGCTGATACGGCTCAGGATAAACCAAGCTTCTACGATCCCAAGCAGGTGAAACGCCGTCTCAAACGCAAATATCGGCAGGAATCGCCGCGGGTAGCGACGGTAATATCCGTAGATCAGATTTTCGAACAGCCTTACCTGCAGCCGGCCAGTGTCCAAAAACCGCCGCGCTATTCCCTTGTCATACAGCCACTCGCACACCGCACTTGCAAAATGCCATTGCCGCACGATCATCAGCACCAGAAAGAGCACGACTGCAACGATCGCGGCGATCAGCAGATCGATAGTCAATATCCACTCTTCGTCGAGATTGAAGCTCCGCAGGAACGTGAAAGAGCCGAGTATTAGAAAAATGCTTGTCGCGAGACTATAGAAAAGGTTTTCGGTCGCTACCGACGAAAGGCCGACAACCAGCGGGACCTTTTTTTTGACCGCGACTGCCTTTGACGTTCCGCTGATCAGGATCCCTAGCGGGATCATGCTGCTCATTGCTTCGCCGATGATAACGGCTGGGATCGTATCGCGCAGCGTCAGAGAATACGGTTCGTAAACCGACAACCTCCATGCGGAAGCGCGCGCGACGATCCGCATAAAATAAATAAGAAGGATGACGCCGAAACCGAAAATGCCGAATTTTTCTACGTTCTCGAGAATGTCGTGAAGCCCGACAGAATAGATAAAATAAAGAAAAAGCCCAAGGCCGCTGAGCGTCAGAATGATACCCAGTATCTTGAGCCGCGTTAGATTTTTCGGTGAGATTCCTTCGGGCCGAACGCCCTGATCTTCGACGTGTTCTTCACTGCTCACTGCTTTACCATTGCCCTGCCGCTTGATTATGATGGTATTTTATTAATACTCAAATAACAAAATTGAATACAAGGAAAACATTATGACTGCAGCAGCTACCGGACACGTTCTTACCAATCACGGCCTTACAGTTCTATCCGAAGACGAAGAGCTTTTCCGAGCTTCCGTCCGCGAATTTGCCGAAGGTGAGGTTCGCCCGCGTGTCGAAGCAATGGAACACGCCTCAAAGCTCGATCCCGAGCTGATCAAGCAATGTTTTGAGCTGGGCCTGATGTCGATCGAATCGCCGGAGGAATTCGGCGGCGCGGGTTCGACCATCTTTAACGCAATTCTCGCGATCGAAGAGCTCGCACGCGTTGATGCGTCGGTTTCGGTCTTCGTTGATGTACACAATACGCTCGTGACGAACGCTTTCATGCGTTGGGGCAGCGATGAACTGAAAAAGAAATATCTCCCGCAGATGGCTGAGAACCGCGTTGGCGCATATGCGCTGTCGGAGGCTTCGTCCGGCTCCGACGCTTTTGCGCTGAAAACACGTGCGGTCGATAAAGGAGACCACTACGAGCTTTCCGGACAAAAGCTCTGGATCACAAACGGCAACGAAGCCGAGATCTTCATCGTTTTCGCAACCATCGACCCGGCCGCAGGGTATAAAGGAATCACGGCGTTTATCGTAGAAAAGCAGTTCGAAGGCTTCACGGTCGGCAAAAAAGAAGACAAGCTCGGCATTCGCGCTTCATCGACGACCGAGTTGATCATGGAAAACTGCAAGGTGCCGAAGGAAAACGTCCTCGGCGAAGTCGGCAAAGGCTACAAGGTCTCGATCGAAACGCTGAACGAAGGCCGGATCGGCATCGGCGCGCAGATGCTCGGCATCGCGCAGGGCGCATATGAAGCTGCCTTAAAGTACACTGCCGAACGCGAACAATTCGGACAGTCGATCAACAATTTCCAGGGCGTCCAGTTCCAACTCGCCGAAATGGTAGTCGAGATCGAAGCTGCACGGCTGCTGGTCTATAACGCCGCACGTCTGAAAGACGCGGGCAAGTCCTTCCTGAAAGAAGCCGCGATCGCGAAGCTCTATTCATCACGCGTCGCCGAAGCGGTTGCGTCCAAGGCCATCGAACTCTATGGCGGTTACGGCTACGTAAAAGATTATCCGGTCGAGAAGTTCTGGCGCGACTCGAAGATCGGCGCCATTTACGAGGGTACGTCAAACATGCAGCTTCAAACGATCGCGAAGCTTGTAATGCCCAAGAGTTGATCTGCCGAAAAAGTCTGGCGACCTATGAAACGGTGTCCGCAATGCAGCCGTGAATATACTGATGAGTCGCTGAACTTTTGCCTTGATGACGGTTCGCCCCTGCTTCTCGCGTCACCGGCGGACGAACCTGTAACAGATCTTTATCCGGTGCTTCCTAGTGAAGCCCCGACTCTTTCTTCAGATAAACGGTCGCAGCACGGAAGCGCGAACCGTTCAACTAATGGCAGGCGATCGTCTCCCTCGCATTACCGACCGCCTATTGCCGCGATCGTTGGCGTCGTCTCACTTATTGCTCTGACGGCTGTAGGATTCTGGTTTTTACGACAGCCGCCGCGGCAGATCAATTCCATTGCCGTTTTGCCGTTTGCGAACGAGACGGGTACCGCCGACGCCGAGTATTTGTCTGATGGCATTGCCGACACGCTGATCAACGGTCTATCAAAGATCCCCGGGTTAAATGTAAAAGCAAGGGCCACTGTTTTTCGATACAAAGGAAGAACGCTGGAACCATCTGCCGTGGGAAGGGAGTTGTCGGTTAACGCCGTCTTGAACGGTCGCGTTGTCCAGCGAGGCGACGATCTTTCGATCTATCTGTCACTTGTCGACACCACTACCGGCGACCAGATCTGGGGCGAGGGATATGAAAGTAAGCTCACTGATCTGGCGTCGCTGCAGAAAGAGATAACTCGCGACGTTTCGCAGAAGATCCAGGTGAGACTGACCGGAGCCGATGTTCAGCGGGTGACAAAGGATTACACCAACGACCCGGAAGCGTTTCAGTATTACCTGCGTGGACGTCACCTGCTTTTGAAAACCTCTAAGCCCGACGTCGAAGCCAGTATCCAATACTTCCAGCAGGCGATCGACCGCGATCCTGCTTATGCCCTTGCATATGTTGGACTTGCAGACGCATACCGCGCGCCTGTCTCGGAACGCGTTCCTTCCGAAGCACTTGCCAAATCCAAGGCCGCTGTTCAAAAGGCCCTCGATATAGACGACTCACTATCGGAAGCGCATGCAATTCTGGGATTAATTATTTTTTGGTATGAGTGGAATTGGCAGGCCGCGGAGGTTGAGCTAAAACGTGCGATCGAACTTGACCCGCGAAATCCTGACGCTCATATTTTTTATGCCCATCTTCTCTCAAACACCGGCCGCCATGACGAAGCACTTGCCGAGGCCCGGCTTGCACGCGAACTTGACCCGTTGAACCCTCGTACCTGTTCGCTTGAGGGACAGTTCCTGATCCACGCCGGTCGCGTCGACGAAGGTTTGGCACGCCTCGACGCAGTGAATGAGATCGACCCGAATAACTGGTTGTCACACCTTTTCGCGGCCAGCGGGTATATTGAAAAGGGAATGTTCGACCGTGCGGTAGCCGAAGGGGAAAGAACCGTCGAGATAAATCCCCATTCGCGTTCGCTGTCTTTTCTAAGTTACGCACTTGCGAAAGCTGGCAGGACACGGGAAGCGAGCGAAGAATTGAACGAAATTCTAGCTGCTTCCGGCGACCGTTGGGTCTCGCCTTATAGTGTCGCACTTGCGAATAACGGTCTCGGTGAACGCGACGAGGCGATCCGATGGCTTGAGAAAGGCTTGTCAGATCGCGATCCACGAATGGTCTTCCTAAAGGTCGAACCGAAATGGAACAACCTCCGATCAGACGAACGGTTTCAGAAGGTGCTTTCGGCCGTCGGTTTCTGATCGGCTAGTATAAGAATGTCTGCATTGCCACGCCATCGTTAATGGCCGCGATGCATATAAAACTAGGAGATTGGAGTCGATTTGAATTATCCCGCGGCGCACTTGCTCAAGGTGCTCCCTGTGGCGGCCATTATGCCAATAATGCCCTATAATTTGTAACTGGTTGCAGATTCAATTATGCATAAAATCATTATTCGACAGGCCGATTTGATAGATGCCGAACCTCTTAGTGCTCTTGCCTACACGACATTTTACGATGCTTTCGCCGGCCACCCGAAAAACGCTCCGGACGACCTTGCGGATTACATGAGCAAAGCGTTCAGCCGCGAACAGATCGCGAGCGAATTAGCAGACCAGCGCTGCATTTTCCTGATCGCCGAGATCGATGGAGAGTACGCGGGCTACGCCAAATTGATCCTAGAGAGCTCAGAGCCCGACATTATGGGCGAGGAGCCTGTCGAGTTGTCCCGTCTTTATTCGCACCAGAAATTTCTAGGCCAGGGCGTCGGGCAGGCATTGATGGACGCCTGCTTCGAACGGGCGCGTGAGAAAGGCTGCGATTCGATGTGGCTGGGCGTCTGGGAATTCAATCCGCGTGCGAAAAGGTTTTACGAAAAGAACGGTTTTACCGAGGTCGGAAGCCACACTTTCCTGCTCGGCTCAGATCCGCAAACCGATTTGCTGATGCAGCAATGGCTTTAACAGCAGTGGTAATGTTTGTCGCCATCGATCCTCTAAATGTAATTCTTGACTCAGCGGCATGGATGAATTAACGTGTCATTTGTGCGACATATCAAGAATCCACCCAATCCCTTCGAAAAATACTCGGCCGAGTATGTCGGCGAGCCACCGCCGACCAAGCTCGAGGTCTTCGAGGAGATCGCGACCAAAAAGGTGATCACGAAGGCCTTCGCGTCCGATTGGGAAGGCGGCTGGCGGTACACCGTTAACTGCTATCGCGGCTGCATCCACGGCTGCACGTACTGCTTCGCGAGGCGTTATCACGAATTTCTCGGCTATGGTGCCGGCACGGATTTTGAGACAAAGATCGTCGTAAAACCGAACGCACCTCAGATCCTTCGCGAAGAGCTAAAGAAATGCAGGGACAAGATGCCGCATCTCGATTTCTCATTCGCGACCGACCCGTATCTACCGCTTGAGGCCAGTTACGAATTGACGCGAAAATGCCTGCAGGTCTGTGCGGAATTTCGCGTGCCGGTGGGCGTAATAACAAAATCGCCGCTTGTGACCCGCGACATTGATATACTGCAAAAACTCGACACCGTGGTTTTCTTCTCATTGCCGTTTTTGACCAAGGAAAAGTCGAATCCGTTCGAGCCATACACTCCCGTTCCGGAGGCCCGGTTTCGCGCGATGAAAACATTGACAGATGCGGGAATAGAGACGGGCATCGCCGTCGCACCCGTGATTCCCGGCTATAATGAACCGGACATACCCGGCCTGCTGGAACGTGCCAGGGAATCGGGCGCGTCGCGGGCATTTATGTCGATGCTCCATATCGATTCGGATTCGATCGAGGCATATTTCGTACAGAAGATGCACGAGCGGCTGCCGGAAACGCGAGTTGCGAAGATCGTGAATACGATCCGCCGCGAACGCGGCGGCCGGATCCAGCATAGATCTTACGCCGACCGGGACCGGGGCCAGACGGAACAGTGGAACGTAACCCAAAAGCTTTTTGACTTTCACGCACGCCGCCTTGGCTTCAATCAGCGAGAGGAAAAACCCGTCGTAGAACGGCCGCCCGAATGGGTTCAGCAGTCGCTGTTTTAGTGCTGAACTTCGTAGCTGTGACGTTGAGGGGATTACGGGTACGAAGGCGTCGAAAGCTATGAGATTATGCGCGGACAGGCTCGCTAGGGTTATCGCCTTCATCCTATTCATCGCTGTTGGTGTTTCCTTTTGAATTCTGCTCGAAATCCGATATGGTAAACATCTATGCAGAATCGCATCGAAGTATTTGAACAAATGCTTGAGACGGACCCCGAAAATACGATGGTAATGTTCGGGCTCGCCAAAGAATATGAAAAGCTAGGCCGGCACGAGGACGTTATTCGCGTGTTGGAACAATACCTCGCAAAAGCCGAGGACGAAGGCAACGCTTACGGAACGCTGGCGAAAGCATATGAGCTGTCCGGCAGCCGTGAAAAGGCAGTTGAGACATACAAAAAAGGCATAGAAGTTTCGATGGCGCATGGCCATCCGTCGATGGCGAACGATTATCGGATGACGCTCGAGATGGATCTCGCGGAATGAAGGCCCACTTTATCTTGTACGTAGCTGATCAGCAGCGCTCGGCGGCATTTTACACAGCGGCACTTGGCGTCGAGCCGCGTTTGAACGTCCCTGGCATGACGGAGTTTGAGGTCGGGAGCGATGCGGTGCTAGGTCTAATGCCGATCGCGAGCGCGGGGCGCCTACTCGGCGAGAAGGCTGAATTCGGCCACCGACAAACTCGTGCGGAGGTTTACCTGATCGTTAACGATGCCTCGGCTTTCCATCAACGCGCGATAGCCGCCGGGGCAGTTGAGGCCAGCCCGCTCGAGCAACGCGATTGGGGCATACGGCGGCCTACAGTATCGACCCAGACGGGCACGTGCTCGCCTTTGCTCAGGAGGACTGAGGCGCCGCACACGGTGCGACACTTGCCTTTTTGATACGGACTGGCTTAGCAGGCTTTTCGTCTACTGTCGGAGCCTTGTTGATCGCGTCGACGACTTCCATTCCAGCGGTAACGCGGCCGAATGCGGCGAACTTGCCGTCAAGAAACGGCGCGGATGTTACGAGAATAAAGAAATTTGTCGTTGCGGAATTCGGCTCGTCGGTGCGTGCCATTGACAGTATTCCGCGTTCGTGAAGAATCTTGTTTGGCTCATCCGGTACGGCCTTTCGGGCCCGAAGCCCGAGAGCAGCTGTCATCTGGCCTTCGCGCGTGTACAGGTCGCCGCCCTGAATCACAAAATCGGGGACAACGCGGCTAAACGTAGTGGTATCCAGAGCGCCGGTCGCCGCTAGGTTCAGAAAGCTGCGGACCGATTCGGGAGCGCTTTCGGGAAACATTTCCATCACGATCGACCCGGATTCGGTGTCGAACGTGACGCACTGCGCGGCCATCGTTTTCACGTCGGTCTTTTCGAAAGGTTCAGCCGCCTGCTTTTCGGCCGGCCGCGTGTTCGGTTTCCGAGGCTGCGCTTTTTCTTGGGCGTATAAGGCCGCAGCGGCAAAGATCACCGCGAGTATAGTAAAAATGAATCTTCTTAACATGCCGTAAGTTTGATGTTATTTTCAGTTGTTCCGGTTTGTGTGTAAAGTTAGGCCGTACCCATCCAATTAAGAATTGTCATGAAGAATATATACAAGATCGTATTTCTGATCGCGATCGCAGCGACCGCGGCATTTTCGCAACGTGAACTTGGCGTTCGCCCGACCGAGACGGGCGGGCCATTGTCGTTCGAACAGGCGGCGTTCGACGTTTATTCGTACGAAGTAAACCTTAACGTAATGCCGAGTTCCAAGTCTATCTCCGGCGTTACGACGATGATCGCTAAAACCGTTATTCCGACGAACGTAATCGTTCTGGACCTTGATACACCTTATACGATCGAGAATATTTCGGACGGAAAAAGCGATCTCAAGTACGAACGGCAAGGTGGTAAGATCCGGATCATGTTTCCAATGACGAAGCAGCCGGGCGATGAGATCAAAACCGTAATTCGTTACGCCGGAACGCCGCGGGTCGCTCCACGGCCGCCCTGGATAGGCGGATTTATGTGGGAAAAGACGCCTAGCGGTGCCGATTGGATATCGGTCGCACTGCAGAACGACGGCGCCGACCTGCTGTTTCCCTGCAAGGACCATCCGTCGGACAAACCCGCCGTTGCGGTAATGAACATTTCGGTTCCCGGCCCGCTCGTCGCGGTCGGACCGGGAAAATTTGAAGGCGTGAAAAAGCTTGCTAATGGTTATTCGACATATAGCTGGCGGATGACGAACCCGATCGCAAATTATTCGATCGTGTTCGACGCGGCGCCGTACCGAAAGATCGAGGACAGTTATAAGAGCGTCGCCGGCGATACGATCCCGATCGAGTTTTACATATTGCCGGAGGACTTCGACAAAGGCCAAAAGCTGATCGACGAGACGAAGAAATACACGGCTTTTTTCGAAAAGTATAACGGCCCGTTTCCATTCCGGTCACAAAAGCTTGGGATAGTGCAGACGCCCCATCTTGGGATGGAACATTCGACGCATATCGCGTACGGCAACAAATTTCAGTATAACCAGGACGGATTCGATTGGCTGATGCTGCACGAATTTGGCCATGAATGGTGGGCAAACCTTGTGACGGCCGCGGATTGGCGTGATTTTTGGATCCACGAAGGATTTCAGTCATTCATGGATACGCTGTATCTGGAAGAGATCAAAGGAAAAGACGCATATTTCGCTGCGATGAAGGATCGCGCAAAACGCACGCGGAACATGCAGCCGGTCGCTCCGCGCGAACCGAAGATCGCCTATCAGGTATATATGGCTGAGCCGGATTATTTAAAGAGCGACGGCGACATTTACGGCAAGGGTGCCGTTGTGCTTCACACTCTGCGTTACCTGATCGGCGACGACGCATTTTTCCGTGCCCTGCGCCGGATGGCTTATCCGACGAAGGAGATGGAAACGTTCACCGATGGCCGACAGGAACGACTGGTCAATACGGACGATTTCCTGACCATCGCGGAACAGGAATCCAAGATCGACCTTGACTGGTTTTTCGAGCTTTACCTGCGGCAGCCGAAACTGCCGAAGCTCGTAACCACGCCCGGCCCGTGTACCGAAAACACCGCCGCACCCGGGAACAAGGAGTGCACGATCGAGCTTCGATGGGAAACGCCGAACAACCTTCCTTTCCCGATGCCGGTCGATGTGGAGATCGCGGGGAAAATGGAACGCGTCGACATGAAGGACGGCAAAGCGAGCGTGAAATACACAGGCGCCGCTCCGGCGATCGACCCGAAGGGCTGGGTTCTGATGTCTCCACAGTAGAGACGCCCGCAGAAATAAAAGCCGGCTGCTCAAAGTGCGGCCGGCTGTGCTTTTTATCTTGCGGGGCACTACGGCAAGGTCCTGACCAAGATGATGCTCCCGTTATACCGTCCGGCGGACAGCATCTTGTCATCTGGCTGCAATACCGCCTCGGTAGGGTTTGCCACCGAAGCGTACGAGTCGCAATTGCTCGATTGCTTCGATGCAGCGTTTAGATCTGCGTCGAACCGATAAAGCTTGCTCACTCCACCAGCGACGATCCGGCCATCGGACTGCTCGGCAAAAACGCTGGGGCATGGTTCGACCGCTGAGAGGTACGGAAAATATTCGAAACTGACCCGACGATTGTATTGCCCGTTAGCTCGGAACTCATGGAAGGCGGCACCGCTCGGCAGCTGATTCATATAGCCCCAGAATTTTTCACGCATCAAGTAGTTTCCGTTCTGCTGTTTGATGTGGTCGCCCGTAATGAAGACTCCGGTGTCTTGCGGGTCCACCTGGAAAGACGGGTCGACGTCGCCATTCTCCCGCCATCGCATCAGGCCGAAGGATCCGCCGCCATTGAACGTGCCGGCGACGATGATATCGCCTGTCGACGGTTCCGTGCTGACCCGATAAGCCGAAATATGGAATGATGTAGCGGCCTCTCCGCCGCTCCCGAAGTTCGCATCGATCGCTCCCGAGGAGAGGATCCGAACCATCACCATTTTGTTCGCCGAATCGGAAACGCTCACGATAAGATTGTTCCCGTGGGCCTCGATCGCGTCTTTTATGGTACCGGGGTACGGGTAACTGCTCAGCGTTTTCATGCCGCCGTAGCCGATAGAGCTGTCGGGCGAACCATTGCTATAAAAACGCCACACTACTCGTTTGCCGTTCCCGTATCCAACGACGGCGATCCTGCCGTTGTCCTGAACGGCGATACCCGTTCCGCTATAATCCGCGGAAGTTAATACTATTGCTCCCGGGACCGCAGAACCATTGTTGCCGAACGACGTATCGAGAGATCCGTTCGATAGATAGCGCCTGAGGAAAAACTTCTTGTAGCCGTTGACCGACTTATAACCTGTAACGAGTATTTTACCGTCAGGCTGCAGTGCAACGGCCACAGGGTAATGACTTGTTACCGGGTCGATGGCCGCGCCCAGAAAGCCGAAAGTTGTGTCGTAATTGCCCCATGCCGCCCTTAAATCCGACCCTCCGAATACAAGCAATAATAGGATCATCACGGCTGAATTGAGCCCAAAAATGCGTTTCATGATTCACTCCTTAATCAAAATACACGTCTGTAACGTGAATCGGCAGATTAAGACCGATGAACCGCAAAAGTCCTTAATTTTAACTAATAATCATCCTAATTTTTGCTAATCGGCGCATTAAACAGCGGCCCGCCGCTAAGCGTGTTCTGGTTCCGACTGAATTTAATACCATGTAAAAAATTTCACATTCGTTTTCCGATTTTCCATTTAGCGGTCAATTTTCCTATATGAATACAGCGAGTAACGATCCCGCTGAGTGAATTGATCAAAGGAGACGAATGCGAATGAACATCGAAAAACCTGAATTAAAGATAATTGCCGAGAGGCAAAAGCTCGTTGCCGAAATACCCGCGACCATCGATATTCTGCTGCGGTTAGCGGCGCCCGACGCCGTCAACGACAACAAGCGGCCGCGGTTAAATCTGTCGCTTGTCATAGACCGTTCAGGTTCAATGCAGGGACGTAAAATTATCGAGGCCCGCGAGGCCGCTAAATACTGCATCGACCAGCTTTTGCCGGCCGACCGTATAAGCGCGGTGATATTTGACAGTGATATCGACATTCTTATCCCAAGCCAACCGGTTGAAAATAAAGAGCTCTTAAAGCGGGCAATCAACTCGGTTCAGACGTCCGGTTCGACGAATTTGCACGGAGCATGGAATTCCGGCACTAATGAAGTAGCAAGGCATTTGAATAACGAAGCGATAAATCGCGTCCTACTGATAACCGATGGGCAGGCAAATGTCGGCGAGACGCGCTCCGATAGGTTAGCGGACCACTCCCGTCGCGCGGCATTAGACGGCGTCAGCACCTCGACGATCGGTATCGGCCGGGATTTCAGTGAGGACCTTCTCTTATCGATGGCTGAGACAGGGCAAGGCAACGCCTGGCATGTTCAGGAACCGGACGACATGCGGCGTATCTTCGAAACTGAGCTCCGCGGGCTGGTGAACCAGTTCGCGCATTCGGTGAAGATGACAATAACAACCGCTGACGGGGTCACTGTCGAAGACATATTGAACGATTTTCAAAGCTTGCCGGACCAGTCATATGATCTGCCGAATCTGCGGTCCGGCTCGCCATTGGAGATCGTCGTCCGGCTGAAGCTGCCCGCGCTTCCAATAGGAACCTCTGAACTGGCCCGGTTCGAAATTTCATATACTAATCAGCAAACTACGCTTCGCGATTCTGTAAATGCCGTACTGGCAGCAGAATTCGCTTCGCCGGAAGAGGTTGCTGAACTACCTGCAAATTCTGATGTCGCAGAGGTTGTTCAGTTATTAATGAATGCTCGTGCACGGCAGGAAATGATAGGCCATATGGACGCCGGCAACTTCGACCGAGCATATACCACCCTCAAATCTGTGCTCGCGGATACAGATGTCATGTTTAGCCTCGCACCTTCACCACGGCTGGAAGATGACCTGGTCGAGTTTGACTTATTGTCGGAATCGATCAAATCACGCGACGAAGACATAGACACTCGCAAGAAATTGGCTTATCAACGAGAGCAACGACGCAAGAGCAAGTAGAGCTTCCTTTCCCTCGCCCCTCGGGGGTGCGGATCCGGCGCCTCACTCTGCCGGGTCCGCCATTATTTTCTCATCGGCGAGCAGTTTCGCCTTTCGCTCGATCCCCCATCGATAACCGCTCAGTTTTCCGTCCGAAGCAATCACGCGGTGACAGGGATTGACCAGCGCGACGGGATTTGTCGCACAGGCACGCGCAACGGCACGCACGGCTTTAGGATTTCCGATCGATTCAGCGACCTGGCTGTATGATCGCGTTTCTCCGTAGGGTATCTTGCGAAGCTCAGCCCAGACACGCATTTGAAAAGCGCTCGCATGGAGATCGAGCGGGAGCGTCAGGATGGCCTTCTCGCCCTCCAGGCTTCGAAGTATGGTATTCACCGCGTCTTTCAGAAAATCATCGCCATTTTCGATCTCGGCAGCGAAATATTCCGTTCGAAGTTCATTCACCAACGATTCTTCATCGTCCGCGAAGCTTACCGCGCAGATCCCGCGCGTCGTTGCCGCCACCAGCAGTTTGCCCAAACGCGAATCGGCGATCGTGTACCGGATGGTCAATCCCTTGCCGCCTTTTTTATACGCTGCCGGCGTCATCCCCATCCGTTCGCCAGCTTTCTCGTAGAGCGACCGGCTCGATCCGAATCCGCTCTCGTACAGCGATGTCGTTACGTCGTTCTCTCTTACGCTTTCCTTAAAATTTTCCATTCTCGTCATATCAATTACCTCTTTCGGCGACAGTCCTATTTTCCGAAACGCTTTCTGCAGATGGCCCGCACTAACTTCCAATTCGCCGCTCAATTGGTCAACGGTCGCGATCTCGTGTTCGGGTGACCGAATTAGCGCAAAAGCGCGGGCGATCAATTCCGCAGTCGGCGACGGCGTGTATTTTTCCTTGGGCCGACAGCGCAGGCACGCGCGGAATCCCGCATTTTCGGCTTCGGCGGGAGTCGCGAAGTAAACGACATTTTGCTGACGGGTGGGTTTTGACGAACACGACGGCCGGCAGAAAATACCCGTCGTCTTGACGCCGAAAAAGAACACCCCGTCAAAATCGCCGTTTTTTGTTCTAACGGCATTCCAGCGCCAGTCGTTGGAAAGTGCGTTCCTCGGTCTCATGATTCACACTTTATACGATTCTGTCTCGGCATTCTATCCGAAATCCGTCATGTAATTTTGTGAAATTCAAGCCTGCCGCGGCACCGAGCGCAGTGGCCGCGAAATTGCCCGAAATTGCTATCTTTGGTATCGTAATAGATTGCACCTTTATTAATAATTGTTATAAACAGGATTTATCGAATGGCAACTACCGGAACAAAGAAAGCTAATACAAGGACCGTAAAGAACAAGAAACCGATCAAGCCGAAAGCGGCAAAGGTCGTGGTCGCAGAGAAAGCGAAAACGACAGAGGCGGACGGGTACAATCCCGACACAAAGACGCAAAAGACAGCGAAAGCGGCGGTTGCCGAAAAGCCTTCGCGCGTTACCAAGGCGGCGGCGAAACAAATCGATAAATATCACGGGCTAAGCCCGGAAACGCTGATCGGCCTTTATCGGACGATGTATATGTCCCGACGGATCGACGATAAAGAGATCCAGTTGAAGGGACAGAACAAGATCTTTTTCCAGATTTCGGGTGCGGGCCACGAAGCGGCGCTTGTCGGTGCGGCATTGGCAATGAAACCCGGGTATGATTGGTTCTTTCCGTACTATCGCGACCGCGCATTGATGCTCGGGCTCGGGATGACGGCGCAGGAAATGCTTTGGTCATCGGTAGGAGCTGAAAAAGATCCTAATTCGCATGGGCGGCAGATGCCATCGCATTGGGGCCACAAAGACCTTAATGTCCCCTCTCAATCCTCCTGTACCGGTACGCAGGCCCTGCACGCGGTCGGCGCGGCCGAAGCGAGCTATCGCGGGGCACTGTTGAAAGGGCTTCAGAAAAAGATCGAAGGATTTAAGGGCGACGAGGTTGTCTATATGTCCGTCGGCGACGGCACCACGAGCGAAGGCGAATGGTGGGAAGCCCTCAACACCGCTTCAAACCTGAAACTGCCGATCATCTTCGTAGTGGAAGATAACGGCTACGCCATCTCGGTCCCGGTCGAGGTGAACACAGCAGGCGGAGACATCTCAAAACTAGTAGCCGGATTCCCGGACCTGTATATCCAGAAGTGCGATGGGACAGATCCGCTCGAATCCTACGCAACCTTTCAACGCGCGGTCGATTACTGCAGAAAGCGTAAAGGCCCGGCGTTTGTCCACGCGAAGGTCATTCGCCCGTATTCGCATTCGCTGTCGGACGACGAAAAATTATATCGCCCCGAAGAAGAACGTCAGGCCGAGGCCGAGATCGATCCGATCAAGACTTTCGCCGAGTTTCTGATGACGGAAAGGATCGCGACTTCCGAAGACCTTGATAAGCTTCGCAAAGAGGTCGATGCAGAGGTAAACACGGCAGCTGATATCGCGATCGAAACGCCGCAGCCGGCACCGGAATCGGCGCTTCGCAACGTTTATTCGCCGGATGTCGATCCTACTTCGGCTGAGTTTGACACCGAAGACGGCGCCGAGCTTTCCGGAAATCCCGGTACGATGGTCGACCTGATCAACCGCTGCCTGCACGAGGAAATGGAACGCGACGAGACCATCGTCGTATTCGGAGAGGACGTCGCGGACGCATCTCGCGAGGAATATCTGGAACGCGTCAAGGGTAAGGGCGGTGTGTTCAAGGTGACCGCAAATCTACAGCGAAAATTCGGTTCCGCCCGCGTTTTCAACTCGCCGCTTGCCGAGGCGAACATCATCGGCCGTGCCGTCGGAATGTCGATCCGCGGTCTGAAACCGGTGGTTGAGATACAGTTCTTCGATTATATATTCCCGGCAATGCAGCAGATCCGCAACGAGGTCGCCGTGACCCGCTGGCGATCCGATGGTGATACGAAATGCCCGATGGTAATGCGCGTGCCGGTCGGAGGCTACCTAAAAGGCGGAGCAGTATATCACTCGCAATCTGGGACGACGATATTTGCCCACACGCCGGGCCTCCGGATCGTATACCCGTCAAATGCCCTCGACGCTAACGGCCTCCTTCGCACGGCGATTCGCTGCGACGATCCGGTACTGTTCCTCGAGCACAAGCACCTTTATCGCCAGGTCTACAACAAGTCGCAATATCCGTCGAAAGATTTCCTGATTCCGTTCGGCAAAGCGAAGAAGGTGCGCGAAGGCAGCGATGTGTCGATTATTACCTTTGGAGCTCTGGTCGAACGTTCCAACCAGGCGGCCAAACGCTTGGAACAGCAGGGCGTGTCGGTCGAGATCATCGACCTGCGAACGCTCGTGCCGTACGATTGGGAAGCAATTGCGGAGTCCGTAAAGAAGACTTCCCGCGTCATTGTCGCGCACGAGGATCCGCTCTCCTATGGCTACGGAGCCGAGATTGCCGCACGCATTTCCGACGAGCTGTTCGAATACCTGGACGCTCCAGTCCGCCGTGTGGGCGCGACCGATACGTTTGTGGCATACGCGCCGCAGGTGGAAGACTTTATTCTGCCGCAGTCGGAGGATGTTGAGAAGGCCGTGCAGGAGTTGGTGAAATATTAGTGCCAAAAGTCGTGGTGCAGGCTATCGGAATGTCGCTTGACGGCTTTGCCGCGGGGACGGATCAGTCCCTTGAAAACCCTTTGGGCGTTCGCGGTCCGGAATTGATGCAATGGTTCTTCCCGACGAAGACTTTCATTGAGCAGCACGGTGGTGAAGGCGGCGAAACTGGAACGGACGATAGTTTTGCCGCAGCGAGCATGACGGGTAAAGGCGCCTGGATACTTGGGCGTAATATGTTCGGGCCGGTCCGCGGTCCGTGGCCGGACGATAGCTGGAAAGGCTGGTGGGGCGACGAACCGCCCTACCACGTTCCTACGTTCGTGCTGACCCACCATTATCGGGAACGTTTAGAGATGAAGGGCGGCACCACCTTTCATTTCGTAACGGACGGCATCCATTCTGCACTCGAGCAGGCAAGAGAAGCCGCCGCCGGCAAGGAAATCCGAATTGGTGGCGGTCCGTCCACGATCCGTCAGTTCCTTGAGGCCGGACTCATCGACGAAATGCACGTCGCAGTACGACCGGTTCTTATCGGAAGGGGCGAACCCCTACTTCAAGGTCTGGATATGCGTCGTCTTGGTTACCAGGTAGCAGAAATGACGCCGGGTGAGCGTGCGGTTCACATGATCATTAAAAGGGCGGCTTAGCCGGTCTCAAGTTTGTACACACCGGTCGAGATACGTTCCGCAAACCCTTCATCTACAAGTTGGTGATTGGCCCGGCCGGATTCCCATCGCTGGAAACCGAACGCCTTTGACAGGTCGCCGAGCAGTGTCATGCCGCACATCTGCAGGTAGCAGCGGGCCAGTTCGCGGACGGCTTGTTCGCGGGTCATTTTTACTTTCATCTCGTTCGGAAACCGGGCTTCGGCGAGCGTCCAGATGTAGGTGAATTTCGGAACATATAGCACCTCTTGCGGAACCACCTTCATTTTCCGCTGCAATTCATCGATCGCGTTCGTCAGGTCTTTCTTTTCCTCAAAGCCGCATTCGGCACGAAGATCGCTCGTCGCCATTTCCCATTCCTTACGCAAAACCTTTAATACCTTTTGCGCGTTTTCGGAAAGGGTTTCCCTTTCGGCCCGTTTCGGCACTCCCCAGATCGCATTGAAAACCGGGATCATCCGCGGGGCAAGAAACATTGAATTCCCTTTTACCAGCTTGCCGTAGTAGACGTGACCACGTGCCACGACCTCATCCTTCAGCACCCACGCAAGGCTCGCTTCCGGATCCTTCTGCACGTTCCTCGGCATATGAGCGTCGCGGCGGCCGCAGACGGCGATATAGACGGACGGCAGATTCTTGCGAACGTCGGTCAGACCAAGGCAGAAGCCGAGGTCTTCGACCATCGCTTCCACCTCCTGAGCGGTGTCGATCCGAAGAGCGTCTTCGCGCCGCCATTTTCGGTCGCGATACTGTTCTATCTCCTCGGGCAGCGTTCGAATGTTCATACAAAAAATGCCGGACATTGTGAATATATCCAATACCCGGCATTTCGACCAAACAAGCCTCAAAGCTGTTTAATTATCCCGTCTTACCGGCCCGCGGTCCGGTGCCGATGCCAAGATCGTCATCGTTGAACCTTTCATTAGCTGAAGGTCGTCGCGACCCTGCACAACAACCGATCCCGCACCCGCGCCGCCGCCGATGATCGCACCTATTGCCGCACCTTTTCCGCCGCCCGCGATCGCGCCGATGATCGCCCCCAAGCCGGCACCGATACCGCCGCGTTTCGCTGTTTCTTTCGTCTGACTGTCGCCTTTCGCCGTGCCTTCAGTGTCAACTCTTACGTCCTTGCCCTGATGGTCCCTGACGCTCTGTAGCGAACCGGCAAATTCAAACGACCTGCCGTCGCGAAGCGTGATCCGGTCGAAATTAAAGGTAACATTCGATCGCCCGGAAACCTGCCCTGAACGTCCTACGCCGGAAAGATACCCTTCGATAACCGCTCCGCGAAATTCGTCGGGCGACTGAACCGTCATCTTGAACCGGTCGTTGTTCTGCGACACCTTAGTATCGATCATATTTTCAAGAACTGCTGTGACCATCGTCCCATTCGGCACCACATAATCGCCGGTCCGTCCCATTGTTGGAACAGGCACACCGCCGTACGTCGCACCTCTGTCATTCGGGTCGTTGCTCGAATACGTTCCCGGGTCGGGCTGATTGAAGATCTCTTTGATCCCGAGCCCGGCCACCTGGTCCGTCTTGTCATAGACGCTGTCCGCGAATACCGTTTCGGGTAAATAATCGGCCGTCAGACGCCGCGACACCTTCATCGTACGGCCGCCGTTTTCCGAGGTAAACGTTACCGTATAATCGGTCTCACCGCCGAGGCTGGTGATCACCAATTCGTTTCCCCGAAGCGTAGCGCGGTTGCGAACCGTCCGGCCGCCGGAGTCGGTTTCGGTCTTTTCGTTTCCGTCAGCGATAAAGGTTGCCGGATCGGACTTCGACGATGCGATCGTTACCTCGTTTCCGCGTACGTTGATCGCAAGCTGTTCGGGTGATTCAAGTTTCAGTTCAAGTTCGTATCGACGCGCGGTTCCGACATTCACGCCCACAAGAGCATCGGCCGGTTTTTCGCTTTGCGCGGCATCGAGCCGGTATGTGCCCGTCAACGCCATATTGAGCGCGCCGCTTGAAACATTGTTGATCGGGGCCGAGCGGGAATTGGTAATGACCGAAGGCGGTTCGTCGTCCCTTCCGATGCCGGACACATTTGAGATCCGGCCCGTCCAATCGGCAGTGACCCCATAATTCGAAACAAGCCGATCGACCAGGTCGCGCGCGCCTTTCCACGCAGTTTCGACCCGGCGGTTCTGCCGGTTATGGCTTAAAAACGCGTTGACGTCGGCCGCCGCCGTGGCAATATCACGAACGTCGCTCCGGTTTTCGCGGCGTGCGTTCAGGTTTTCCTGAAAGGCGTCTACCTTGTCCTTTAAATTATTTATTCCGGACGCGGCGTCATCCATATCCTGGCGCGAAGCGGACGTGCTTCGCATCTGGTACATCAATTCGTATTCGAAATCGTCGATCTGTGAATTAAGACTTCGAACGATATCGCGTATCTCGCGTTCGTTGCGCCGCTGAGCGTCTGCTTGTCCTGCCAATCCGACGATCATGATCCCCAAAACCAAGTAAACCGACAGTAAACCTTTCAACCTGTTCATTTCTTTTCTCCTGGACGTAGAAAGCCTGAGTGATACAACGCACCATTAGAATATGAAGCATATTTGATGCCAAAAGTTGTTCTCGCCGGCAGATTCTACTTCGCGTCAAAATTATATGTTAGAATTCACGCAAAATCTCGGGCGATCCATCGATCTAAGTGAGGAAAATTTAATGGCATCAGCGGTTTATAAGGCTACAGTTCAATACGCAGGCGATGAGCTTTTTATCGGCACACCGCCAAGCGGGCATGCACAAGTTATTGACACAAATGGAGATAGGCGGGCCGCTCCAACGCCGATGGAAATGCTGCTTGTATCAGTGGCAGGGTGTACCGCGGCGGACGTAATTTCGATCCTACTAAAGAAACGCCAAGACGTAACCGGTTACCGCGTAGAGATTGAAGGAATCCGCAAGGACGACCACCCGCGTGCGTTTACGTCGTTTCGTGTTCACCATATCGTGTATGGACGCGGCGTTTCGGAAAAAGCCGTTGCAGATGCGGTTGAGCTGTCCGACACGAAATATTGTTCGGTCGCGGCGACGGTCAGGCCAACCGCTGAGATCACGACGAGTTTTGAGATCGTAGAGGTTTGAAATGAAACGTAAATTCGCTTTCCTATTAACGGCTATTGTCCTTCTGGCAGCGAGCAGCTTGGCACAGGAAGCTTTTGAAAGACCTGACGTCTGGGCTTCGTTTAACAAGGCGGGATGGCACCGGATCGACTTTTCCAAGGAGCGGCTTACTCGAGCACGGCTTGCACGCATAAAGGGCGACAACGCCGTATTCGAATTGGAGCTTCTGCGCGGCGTTGTATTCGGAAAACGCGGCCGGGTGTTCAAAGAGCGAACGATCCAGAGCTATCTCGAAAAGCAGCCGTGGTACAAAGCGAACAACAACTTTTCGAACGCGTCGCTTTCTGCGGCGGAACGAGCGAACCTAGATCTAATTCGGTTGGCCGAAGCTGAAAAGCACGACTTTGTCGAACCCGGCGACATGCGAATATGGGAGCGAAGACTGATTACGGACGACGATCTGCGATCCTATAGCGGAACCGAGCTTGCGATAATGGCGGCCGAGGTTGAGGCGATCCACGGCAAGACCTTTCCGCAGGAAGAGTGGCTTCAGAAATATTTCGACGAGCGTTACTGGTATAAAAGGGATACGGCATATTCGCCATCGGTCTTGTCGGATATCGACCGAAAGAACATAGAAAAGCTGCTAGCTGAAAAAGAAAAGGGCCGCAATACCGCGATCGCCATCGGCGATATGGACCACTTTCAGAATGTTCTGTTGACCGAGGAAAAGCTTGAAGGCCTGACGATGCTCGAATTGCGAATGATCCGCGAAGAATTTTGGGCTCGACACGGAAAGAAGTTTGACGCGCCGGGAATTCAGACGTATTTCGAATGGCGTGATTGGTACAAGCCGGCCAAGTACCAAAAGACAATAAAACTCTCGCCGATCGAGGAAAAGAACGTAGCCCTGATCGAAGCATATGAAGCAAAGATGCGCGAACGCCTGGCAACCGAGCCGCTGCCTGAAGACGCATTGGGCGAGCTTTTTACCGAAGACCTTCGTGTTTTGCGCAACGAGATCTACGCCCGGCACGGACGCATTTTCAAAGACCAAGAATTGCAGAAATATTTCGAGACGCAGCCCTGGTACAAAGCCGATCCGGAATTCAAGGACGAAATGCTGAGCGAGATTGAAAGCGAGAATCTAAAGAAGATAAAGGCTGCGGAGGATATCGCAATCAGTAAGTTCGTCTTAGTGGAAGGCTGATAAAATCGAATTCGATCCCGCGTGACGGGATTCTCTGAAAACAAACTCTATTTCGGTTACTTCGCGATCATGAAGCTGAAATTGTTCGCCGTTACGGCCGCCTTTATGCTTTCGTTAGCCGCTTGCAAAAGCGTTCCGGACCTTTCCGCATCAGGCGGCCCGGCCGAGAAAACGTCGGGACATCAGAATATCCGTCAAGATGAGCCTGCGTCAGAGGCGGTTAGAAAACTGCTGGCAAACGCCGGTCGGCAAACTCAGACCACAACTCAATACACTCAACAATATTTCAAGATCGCATATCCAAACGGCGACGTGCCGTCAGAGAATACGCGCCTTTAGGGCAGTCGGGATAGATCTGCAGAAAGAGGTACATGAAGATCTGGCAGCCAATTTCAACGCATATCCGCAAAAATGGGGACTGAGGGAACCGGATACCAATATCGATCATCGCCGGGTGCCGAATCTTCAGATATATTTTGAACGCCTTGGAAAAGCAATTCCGATCGGCACCACCGGTGGTGATTTTCGGCCTGGCGACGTCGTTTCATGGGACTTGAACGGCAAAGGAATGACACATATAGGCATCGTTTCAAACCACTGGAACGAGTCGACCGGCCGATATTTGATCGTCCATAATATCGGCTCCGGGACACGAATAGAAGACCGGCTGTTCGAATGGACGATAACCGGTCAGTATAGATATTTTTGATCTTTCAGCCGGCGGGTTCTACGAGCATTTCGCGTTCGTCGTGCGGGCCGATGCGTCCCTTTCTGTCGCGGCAGAATTCCGTTACCAGCTCAGTAAACAGCTCGCTCTTTTCTTCCTGCGGGACGTGACCGCAATTCTTTATCACCACGAATCTGGAATTCAATATAGAATCGTGCAGCTTGTGGCCGTCGGTGACAGGAATAAGCTTATCTTGCTCGCCCCAGACGATAAGCGTCGGTTGTCCGATCAATCCGGCGTCGCGTTCGATACGCGTTGCGAGCCAATTTCGCGACGTCGCTAGCAGGGCGTGATGAGCATCGGCGGCGCTTAGTGGCCGTGAGACATTCTCGATGCGTTCGTCGTCGATAAGGTCGTGATTCGCCGGCGCCAGCGTGTTCTTCATACGCATTCGCATGTAAAATCGCGAATCGGCCAGAAATGGAGTAATGACCTCGCCAACGCCCGGGATCGCAGCAAGGCGCAGGATCGGATGGTTCTTAAGATCATCGTTGCAGACAGCATCTACCAGGACTAGTTTTTCAACGCGTTCGGGATAGTCGAGCGCCAGCGTCGCGGCAACTGCCCCGCCGTACGAACTGCCTACTACCGTCGCGCGGCCTATCCCAAGGCGGTTCATAAGACGCGCCGTCATACGGGCTTGCGAGGCGATGGAATAATCAAACCAGGCAGGTTTGCCCGAATAGCCGAATCCCGTCAGATCGGGCGCAATAACATGAAATCCGTTTGCGGCAAGCGCCGGCGCGGTCATATGCCAAACATACGCCGAGGCTGTATAACCATGGATCAGCAAGATCTTTGGATCGGCCGCAGAGCCAAATTCCTGGTAATGGATCGTGGTGCCGTCGACCTCAACAAAATGAGAGTTTTCCGAATGAATGACGCGGTCCGCCACATCTTCCCAAACGATCGATTTTGCACGGGTCAGCATCTTCACGGCGATCGCCGCAGCAGCCGCGCCGCCGATCCCAATAGCCAGATTCCTTTTCTTCATAACGTCTGAATTTTAACCTAAAACCACCTTTGGCTGAATTGTTTTTTCGCTTTCGTTATATATGCCGACCGCGATCAGGTTACCTATGCGATCAATCATTCGTACATTCGAGCCGTCTTGATACTCGTCATCGGCCCTCGTGGAAAGTCCGTTAAGCGTTTTATCTATACGGTCATCCGGTAACGTAAATAATGGCAAATGAGCGACGGCCATGTCGGCTTCAAGCAGCATCGCGGCGGGCTCGGTTGACGATTCGAGGGCTTCGAGAGTTACAGTATCAGTCATCGAGAAACGGCCGGCACGCGTGCGGCGAAGCTCCGCGAGATGAGCCCCAACACCGAGGGTTCTGCCGATGTCCTCGGCGAGTGTCCGAACATACGTTCCGGCGGAGCATGCTACACGAAAAGCAGCGTCCCGCGTGTTATTTGAAACGTCAGAAAGCGTCGTCAGCTCAAGTTCGCGAATCGTGACTGAAACCGGTTTTCGTTCGATCGTTATGCCGCTGCGAGCGAGTTCGTACAGCTTTTTTCCTTCGACCTTCTTAGCGGAATACATTGGCGGCACTTGTTCGATCGTACCGCGAAAATTGACTAGAGCGCTCTCGATTCTTTCAGACGTAAGTTGTTGAAGATCTGTATAGTTTTCCGCCTCGAGTGGGGTGCCGGTCCTGTCTCCCGTGTCTGTTTCGAAGCCGAATCGCGCCAAGGCGTCATACTCTTTTTCGTCCTTGTCGAGGAACCTGATCAACCGCGTAGCGCGGCCTACAGCCAAGACAAGCACGCCGGTCGCGAATGGATCGAGTGTTCCCGTGTGCCCGACACGCTTTGTTTTAAGGATCCGGCGGACGCGCGCGACGACATCATGCGATGTCAGCCCAACGGGCTTGTCGATGATCAGTAAACCATCCATAAAATACGATTATTCACTGTAAGTTTCGTCACGCAAAATCGTAAAATCTAATATATGCGGCGAAGACGGACCGAACCGATAAAGGACGAAGATCGCGTAATCAAAGACGCGGCCAAGGCGCGCGAACGGACAATGCACCGAGCCGTTCGCTTGTTGGCAGCAAAACCGCGCTCGGTCGGTGAACTTCGCACGCGGTTGATGGAAAAGGCATGGACAAACCTGGAGATCGTAGACGCCGTCATCGAAAAACTCCAAGAGTACGGTTATCTCGACGATGCAAAGTATGCCGAAGGCCTAGCCAATGCCAAGCTTCGCGAAAAACCGCAGGGACGGCGCCGGCTGAAATGGACAATGTCGCGTAAGGAACTCGATCCGGAAACGGTCGATCAGGCAATCGATTCGGCCTATGAAAAAATGCCCGAAGAGGAGTTGGCCGACCTTGCGATCGAAAAGCGTGTTCGACTCAAAGGCGTTCCCAAAACCCGTGAAGACCTGAAGAAATTTTACGACCACCTGATGAGGCAGGGGTTTTCCTACGGTATGATCCGCGACAAGGTCGCTGCCCTTCCGCGCGCCCAAGACGAAGATGAATGAAGATAATAGAACTATGGTAAGCATCAATTGACGAGTTCTGACTTAACCAATCCGGTTCTAACTAGAACGGGGAGCGTGGTAAGATGAAGTTTCGTGAATATATGACCGGAAACGAGATCAGAAGCAAATTTTTGGAGTATTTTGAGGAGCGCGGGCACAAGGTGGTGCATTCCGCGCCGCTGCTGCCGGCGAACGATCCGACGCTGCTCTTTACGAACGCAGGGATGAACCAGTTCAAGGACGTTTTCCTCGGAAATGAGAAGCGCGAATACACTCGGGCGGTTTCGTCGCAGAAATGCATTCGTGCCGGCGGAAAGCATAACGATCTCGACGAAGTGGGAAAGACGGCGCGTCACCATACTTTCTTTGAAATGCTGGGCAATTTTTCTTTCGGCGATTATTTTAAGAAGGAAGCGATCGAATACGCCTGGGATCTGTTGGTGAACGAATTCAAACTCGACAAGGATCGGCTCTGGTTCTCGGTTTTTGAGGGCGACGCCGAGGTCGGGCCCGATGACGAGGCCCGGCGCCACTGGGAAGCGGTCGGAGCGCCGCCGGAACGTATTCTTGGGTTCGGACGCAAGGACAATTTCTGGCAGATGGGCGATACGGGGCCGTGCGGGCCATGTTCCGAGATCCATTATTATATGGGCGACGACCCGAAAGATCCGGCGAAGAATACGGCGGAGCTTGTTAATGGCCCAGGCGATACGACAATGGAGATCTGGAACCTGGTCTTTATGCAGTATAACCGCACGCTGGAGCCCGACGGAACGTTCCAGCTGACGCCGCTGCCCGCCCCGTCGGTCGATACCGGCATGGGCCTGGAACGCATCACCGCCGTTATGCAGCATGTAAAAACGAATTATGATACGGACCTGATAAGGCCATTGGTCGAATTTACGGCTGAATTGGCAGAGGCCTAGCGGAGATCAGTAAAATCACGCCATGTTAGGAGCCGAACGATTCGTGTAAAAGAAGCAATATTCGGCACTAAGAATCACGGCGATCTCCAGGGGGAAGAATACTATGTTTCCAGTTCCAGGAATATTGATCATAGTTTTTCTCACTTTACTCATCGGAGTTGTTCTGGCAGTAGGGCTGATCTATGGCGAAATTTTGAATCTGATATTTCGGAGGCGGCCAGGAGAGAATTTGATCTCGGGTACGCTTGTCGGGTTTATTAGTTTCGCAGCTTTATTTATGGCGCTCATATGCTGGCCTGCTCGTTTGCATTGGATTAACTCACAACCACAAGATTGGCGAACTTTCATGTGGGACCATTCGCTGATCATTTCATTCGCTTTTTCGATCATTTGCATAAGCATTTGGCGATTTGCTGCTGCTAAGGCTCTGCCGCTTAGATAATTAAACGAACTTACGCGAACTTGCAGGCTATGACACAATTGCTGCTCATCGAAAACCAGCCGCTTACGCGAATTGGTATTCAGCACGTGTTGCAAAACGAGGCGGACATCGAGATCGTCGGCGAAGCCGACAATGCCGCGGATGGATTTCGGATGTTTCAGGAACTCAGGCCGGATGTTACGATCTTGGGCCTGCGGCTGCCGGATTCGTGTTCGATCGACGACCTGGATAATTACTTCATCACTGACCCAAAAGCAAAGATCATCGTACTTGCCGAACACGCAGGTGATGCCGAGATATCAAGTGCTCTGAAAAAGGGCGCCCTCGGTTATGTGTGCAAGGATGTCGCGCCCGGTGAACTGATAAAAGCGATCCGGACGGTGGTTTCCGGGAAGAAATTCGTGCCTGCCGACATCGCACAAATATTGTCAGAAAGCATCGGGCAAGAAGAACTAACGCCGACGGAAACGAACGTGCTGCGTATGATCGTCGGTGGAATGTCGAATAAGGAGATCGGGTTCGCTATGGACGTTTCGGAGAACACTGTCAAAACGCACGTCAAGAATATTTTCGACAAGATCGGTGTTTCGGACCGGACGTCGGCGGCGACAACGGCAATAAAACGCGGGCTGGTCAGGGTCGATCTATGATCAGGGCCTTCCGCAATGAGCGGGGTCGATAAGATTCATTATGGACGAGATAAAAAACGCACTCACGGATTATGCCGAAAATTTCACCTCGGACGAGAGCGATGTGCTGCGGGAACTTCGCGAGCATTGCTACGAGCATTTTTCAGATTCGTCGATGCTGTCGGGCTTTTTCCAAGGCCGCGTACTGTCGATGTTCTCGAAGATGATCCGGCCGAAGGCCGTCCTGGAGATCGGCACTTATCTCGGCTATTCCGCGCTTTGTTTTGCTGAAGGGCTAGCGGAAAGCGGAAAGGTCATCACGCTGGACATTAACGAAGCGACGAACAAGGTCGCACGATCTTTCGTCGAACGAAGCGTTTATAAAGACAGTATCGAGTTCATCTTAGGCAATGCCGCCGATGTCATCCCGCAGCTATCGGAGACATTCGACCTTGTCTTCATCGATGCCGATAAGCCTAACTATTCCAATTATTTCGATCTGGTCATCGATCGCGTCCGTCCCGGCGGGTTCATTATCGCCGACAACGTCCTCTGGAGTGGCAAGGTGTTGCTCGATGAAAAGGACGAAAGTACGCAGGCGCTGCACGACTTTAATCAAAAGGTGCTTGCTGATGAGCGCGTTTCGAACGTGCTGTTGCCGATAAGAGATGGGTTGATGGTGGTTAACAAAGTGTAGATCATATCCAGAATGTCATTGTCCAAATTCGCAAAGCACGCAACGAAGGCTGACGAAAGCCACAGACGCCTCACCCAAAAGTATTAGAAAATCCCCACCGCCTTTGGTGATTACATTCCCAAGCTAAATCGATAGACTACTTATATTGGCTTCGCGGCTTTGCGGCCACCTCGTGGGAGCACGTCTTCTTCAACGAGGTCGCAAGATCGCGAAGGAAGATAAGGAGATCAGAGATGGCTGCAGAGACAAAACAAGTAAGGCAGATCAAAAGGGTCGAGAGGATCGTTCCACCGCCGCCGAGGCATTGGGTTGGGGATGGGTTTAATGTGCATGGGTTTTTCCCGCACGGGCCGTTGACGGGTGAGCGGATGAGTCCGTTCTTTTTGCTGGATTATGGGTCGTTGACAGAGTTTCCGCCGCGCGAGGAGCCTTTCGGCGTCGGGCCGCATCCACATCGCGGGTTCGAGACTGTAACGATCGCCTACAAGGGCAAGGTGGAACACCATGACAGCCGCGGCGGAGATGGGATAATAGGCGAGGGCGACGTCCAGTGGATGACCGCGGGCAGCGGTCTGCTGCACAAGGAGTTTCATGAGCAGGAATCGAACCGACAAGGCGGCCCGTTCCAGATGGTACAGCTTTGGGTCAACTTGCCCGCGAAGGACAAGATGACGCCGCCAAAATATCAGGCGATCACAAACGCCGAAATGGGCCGCGTCAAACTGCCGCTCGGCGGCGATATTGAGATCATCGCGGGCGAGGTCGATGGAGTAAAAGGCCCAGCGACCACGTTCACGCCTGTTCATCTCTACAACTTGAAGATGAAGCAAGGCGAAACGGTCGAACTGTCTTACCCTGACGGCTGGACGACGGCTTTGCTGGCGGCGGAAGGCTCGGCTCTGTTGAACGGCGAAACGAAACTGCCGGTCAACAGTCTTGCCCTGTTCGAACGGGATGGCGAAACGCTTCGGGTAGCGGCGCTTGAAGACGGCATCTTCCTGCTGATGAGCGGTGAACCGATAAATGAGCCCATCGCACAGTACGGCCCGTTCGTGATGAACACTCAGGCGGAAATTGCCGAAGCGATCGACGACTACCGCCAGGGGAAATTCGGGTATCTGGATTGAGTTGCAGCACTTTGCGAATCTGGCGAGCATTGCGTGGAAAAATATTATGCGCAGCGCCCGCAAGGGCCGCGAAGGATAACAAGGAGGTATTTTTCGATGATAACGATCAGAAGGGCAAACGAACGCGGCCATGCCAACCACGGCTGGCTGGATACTTATCACAGCTTTTCGTTTGCGGATTATTACGACCCGCGGTTTATGGGTTTTCGCGATCTGCGGGTGGTAAACGAGGACTATATCGCACCGGCCCAAGGGTTCCCGACGCACGGGCACCGGGATATGGAGATCATCACATATGTGATCAAAGGCGAATTATTGCATCGCGATTCGATGGGAAACGGCGAAACGATACGCCCGCACGAGGTGCAGCGGATGACCGCCGGCACGGGCGTAATGCACAGCGAATACAGTTCGCCTACGGACGAAACGCATATGCTGCAGATATGGATACTGCCGGAAAAACAGAACCTAAAGCCGGGTTATGAGCAGAAGTATTTTCCGCCCGAGGAAAAGCAGGGCAAACTTCGGTTAGTGGCTTCGCGCGGCGGCGGTGATGGTTCGGTAACTATCAATCAGGACGTGAACCTGTATGCAGCACTCCTGTCGGATGGCGACGAAGTGCGGCATGAAATTGCCCAAGGGCGTCATGCGTGGATCCAGTTGATCAGCGGCTCGGTGGACATAAACGGCGAATTGCTAAACCCTGGCGACGGCGCCGCGGTCAGTGATGAAACGGAGCTGACAATAAAGGCAGGCGTAAACAACTCGGAGTTTCTATTGTTTGACCTCAATTAGATTCTGGGAAGTTGGAGTATTGGCTAACAGCCTATCAAATGGCAGGCGTAAGCCAATACTAGCGCGCACGGATCGTTCGAAAATCAATTGACATGCATCCCATTTAGAATTATTCTAATTCGCATCGCACAATAAACTCACTTCACTATTTAGCTGTAGTTATTTGATAACCCCGGTTCGAAGCCCTTTCGAAACCGTTAAGGAGGACTATATGCAGCAGAGATCCATCGTGAAATCCACGATAACAGTGCTCGCCCTACTCGGATTCGCGGCGTTCGTGTTCTACGGCCCGCGAAGTTTAGCTCAGACAAAAACGCCGCCGGCCCAGCAGCGCGAATCCTCTTTCTCGCCGGTGATCGAGGAACCATTTGAGGTCGTTCGCGCACGCGACAAGGCGGCAAAGTCTTCCGTCATGGCCGCACATCGGCGGCTGTTGGAACAGCGGTACGACCTAAGCCGCCGCGTTGACGAAAACGTTAAGATGACACGCGGAAAGCCTATACCGGTGGGCCCCACCGCGAGGCTGAAAGGCGTTACGTGGGAACAATTGGGCAAAATGTCGCCGGACGAAATACGTTCGAAAGATCTTTTTCCGTATCTTCCCCTACCGCATCCTAATCATCCCGTCGGTGGAATGGTTTTCCCGCAGATCGAGATAAAGGCGTTGCCGCGGCTGGAGCGGTTCGACATGGACTTTGACCTGCCGGACCATTTCTTGCCGGAATTTCCGCCGGCGATATTTTTGACGACGCGCCCCGACCTCGGTGATGTTTCCCAAGGACAGCTTGTAACATTTGAAAATTTCTATTCGCTGTTCAACGGAATTTTGAACCCGAAACAGCTGGAGGGCCTGCGGCTGCTGGTCACTCAGTTTCCGCAGCAGCAATTCAACGCCACGGCCGACCGAAAGACCGAGCGAGCCGATGGTATGATCGGCGTGACATGTTTCGACTGTCATGCGAACGGTCACACATCGGCGGCAACACATCTTGTCGGAGATATACGCCCGCAGGCGAACCGCCGCCGCATCGACACGCCTTCGCTTCGCGGCGTGAACATCCAGCGGCTTTTCGGCTCGCAGCGCGCTCTGCGTACGGTCGAGCATTTTACGGAATTTGAACAGCGTGCCGCGTACTTTGACGGCGATCCGGTGCTTGCGACAAAGAAGGGCGTAAACATTCTGGAGGCCGGTTCGCAGGTACATTCGATGGCGGAGTTTCAGGAGATCCTTGATTTTCCCCCGGCGCCGAAACTTAATATCTACGGCCGACTGGACCGAACAAAGGCAACGGCAAGTGAAGCCCGCGGCGAGGACCTTTTCTTTGGAAAAGCAAACTGCGCAGTATGTCATACGCCGCCGTTCTACACGGACGGGCTGATGCACGACCTAAAGGTGGAACGATTCTATCGCCCCCGGATGGAAGGCGGAATGATGATCACCGCCCAAGGGCCGATAAAGACGTTTCCCTTGCGCGGAATCAAGGAATCGCCGCCTTATCTACACGACGGACGCCTGTTGACACTTGAAGACGTCGTGGAATTCTTTAATCTGGTACAGGGGCTGGACCTGACCAAACAGGAAAAGACCGATCTAGTAGCGTTTCTTCGGGCACTATGACCGTCCATGATACCAAGTGGGCGGCGCGTTATTAGACGTGCCGCCCGCATTTTGTGCGCAGCTCAAATGTTCCCGGAAATGCCCGATCGGGTAGCATTTTATGTCAACATTGCTGCAAACTGTTTCGTATATCTATAAAACTGGTAAAATAGAAACATAATGCTAACGAGGGAATTGGAAGAGACTTTGAGCTTTGCCGTCGATGAGGCGGTCAAGTACAAGCACGAGTACGTAACGTTGGAACATTTGCTCTTTGCACTGCTCGAAGACAGAGCGGCGCGCGATATTCTGTTCAACTGCGGCGCTCAACTCGAAGAGATAGCCAATTCGCTCGAGGAGTATTTTCGGGATGTATTGGAGAAGATGCCCGAGAATTCAAAGCAGATGCCGGAACTCACCGCAACGTTTCAATCCACGATCCAGTATGCGGTACTTCAGGCGGAAGGAAGCGGCCAGCCGACGGTCGACGGTGGCAACATCCTCGCGGCGATCTATCAGTCAGAACAGAGCTATGCGGTTTACCTTTTGCTGCAGCAAGGCGTTACGCGGCTGGATATTCTGAACTATATCGCACACGGAATATCTAAGATCGACACCGGCGATCCGTTTCCGGAACCGTTCGATGACGATGACGAGTTTCCAGGCGGCGGTCCGCAGCAGAAACGAGACCCGCTGGAAAGTTTTACGGTCGAGCTCGTCGAACGCGCATCGAAGGGCGAGATAGACCCGATCGTAGGACGCGCGGCGGAGATCGAACGTACAATACAGGTGCTCTGCCGGCGAAAGAAGAATAATCCCCTGTACGTCGGTGAACCGGGCGTCGGTAAAACGGCGCTGGCCGAAGGACTTGCGCTTAAGATCAGTGAAGGCGAAGTGCCCGAGGTACTGAAGGGTGCAAAGGTTTTCGCCCTCGACATGGGTGCCGTTCTCGCGGGAACGCGCTACCGCGGCGATTTCGAACAGCGGTTCAAAGCGATCATCAACGAACTGAAAAAACAGCCGAACGCAATACTGTTTATCGACGAGATACACACGATCGTCAGCGCGGGTTCGGTGCAGGGTGGGTCGATGGATGCGTCGAATATTTTGAAGCCGGCGCTGGCGGCTGGGGAGCTTCGCTGTATCGGGTCAACGACATACAGCGAGTACAAGGCGGCGTTCGAACGCGACCGCGCGCTTGCGCGAAGATTTCAAAAGATCGAGATCGGGGAGCCGACGATCGACGAGACATTCAAGATACTAAAGGGCCTGAAGAGATTCTACGAGCAGCACCACGGCGTGACTTACAGCGGCGAATCGCTGCGGACGGCCGCTGAACTGGCAGGAAAATATATCAACGACCGGCATCTGCCGGACAGCGCGATCGACGTCATCGACGAGGTCGGCGCGAGCGTCAAACTGCTGCCGGAAAACAAACGGCCGAAAAAGGTCTCGGTACAAATGGTCGAGAACACCGTCGCGCGCATGGCGAAGATACCGCCAAAAACGGTCGTCGCCAATGAAAAGGAAAGGCTGAAGACACTTCGGGACGATATCAAGAAGGTGATATTCGGACAAAGCGAAGCGATCGATCGTATCGTAGATGCGATACAGATCTCGCGAGCCGGTTTAGGTCATGAGACGAAGCCCGTCGGGTCTTTTCTTTTCTCCGGCCCGACCGGTGTCGGCAAAACGGAAGTCTCCAAACAGCTTGCGGAAATCCTCGGCGTCGAATTTATTCGATTCGATATGAGTGAATATGCCGAACCGCACACTGTTTCCCGGCTGATCGGCGCACCGCCGGGATACGTCGGTTTTGATCAGGGCGGGCTGCTGACGGATGCGATCATGCGAACGCCGCACGCCGTTCTCGTTCTGGACGAAATAGAAAAGGCTCATCCGAACCTGTTCAACCTGTTGCTGCAGGTGATGGATTCCGCGACGCTGACCGACAATAACGGCAAGAAGGCGGATTTTCGCAACGTCATTCTTATAATGACTACGAACGCCGGCGCGCGCGAGTTGTCATCGGGCGGTGTCGGGTTCAGAAATGCGGCGGACACAAAGGGCAGCGCCAAAGGGGCGATCGAGCGGACATTCACGCCGGAATTCAGAAACCGCCTCGATGCTTGGGTCCCGTTCAAGCCGCTGGACATTGACGTGATCAAATTGATCGTCGATAAATTCATCAACGAGCTGAACGGACAGCTTGCGGAAAAACGCGTGCTGGTACATTTGGATGAGACGGCACGTGAATGGCTGGCGAAAAACGGTTTTGACGCTCGTTTCGGTGCTCGTCCGATGTCACGTCTTATACATGAGAAGATCCGCCAGCCGCTCGCCCAGGAAATATTGTTTGGAAAGCTGGCCCATGGCGGCAGCGTGACCGTTAGCGAACATGACGGCGAACTCTCACTCGCCTTTTAACTATTCTTCTTCTTCCAGCGTCAACTCTGAAACTTTTCCTTCGTCATTCACTGCGGCACGCCACAAAAATATGCGTTCGGCGGTGTCAACTTTATAGCGGTAAACGGTCTTGCCGCCCGACGTTTCTTCGCCAACGAATACGATCTGTTTCAGAGGGCCGAATGCAGTGATTCGGCTGCCGGCATTCCTGGCACGTTCGGTCGAAAGCGATCGGACAAGTTCCGCGGACATCACGTCGCTGTCCGTCTCGTTCTTCATTCGCAGGCGAATCGCGTTCGATAATTGGCCGGCCAGTTTAGAGTTGGTCTCCGGAACGCTTTTCATCGCCTTTAGTGACATCGACGGAATGTACAATTTCGCGATGCCCGAAGCGATCTGGCCGCCGAGGCCAACCTCTCCCAGATTTGAGAGCACGATCACCGTCACTCCGTCGTCTACATACCGAAAGATCGCAGCGCCGAAACCGGCCGTCTGTCCCGTGTGTCCGATCATCTTGTGGCCGCGAATGTCGGACATGCGCCACCCAAGGCCGTATTGGCTTACCGTTCCGTCAGCGAGCGTGAACGGTTTCCAGAGCTCCGCCTTGGTGTCCTTTGTCAGAAACGAATCGCCACGCAGCGCTGCGTCCCACTTGGCGAGGTCACCGACGGTCGAGACGATAGCGCCGGCCCCTTGCAGATCGGTCAGGTTTCCGTCACGCCCGGTCAACCGACCACGTTCCCATTCGTATCCCACCGCGCGGTTCGGGATAATGTACTGCGGATCGCGGTCGGCCGTCTTGGTCATCCCGAGCGGCTGAAAGATCCGCTCGCGCATAAATGCCCAATAATTTTTTCCCGATACTGATTCGATAATATAGCCGAGCAGATTGTAGCCGCTATTGCTGTAGTTGTACCTGCTGCCCGGCGGAAAATCGAGCGGATGCGGCGCAAGCTCTTTTATAAAGTCATCACGCTTCATCCGTTTCGAAAGTTCAAAACCCGTAAGGCTCGAATAGCTTTTGACGCCCGACGTATGCGTCAGCAAATTTCGGACGGTCACCTCCTTCCACCCCTCGGGTGTGCCAGGCAAATATTTTGAGATCTTTTCGTCGAGCTCAATTCGACCATCCTGTACGAGCAGCATTATCCCGGCAGCCGTCAACTGTTTTGAGACAGATCCGATCTCGAACACGGTTTCGGGTGTGACAGGAACGTTGAATTCAACGCTAGCCACGCCGTAGCCTTTCGTTTTTACGACCTTGCCGTTTTTGATCACCGCGACTGCGACGCCGGGCACGTGCCGTTCGGCCATCCGCGCGCGAACGAGGTCGTCGACAGCATCAGCATGTGCTGCGGCTGCCGCGATCGATACAAAAATTACCAGAAGAAATGAGCGGAAGAACCGGGACTGATATCTCATAGGTAATGCAAAGATATCAGAGGCTGGAAAAGTTGTGAAACGCGCACAGCGGCGGGAAAAGAGGAAACGACGCCGTGCCGCGAATCATCTCGCTAAAGAAAGATTCGGAGCAACAGGCGCCGTTTATATGCGTCCGCTATTTTTTAGCGCTCTTCTTTGCCGGCGCTGCTTTCTTAGCCGGAGCAGCTTTCTTCGCTGCCGAAGCTTTTGGTGCGCTCTTCTTTGCCGGTGCGCTTTTCTTAGCGGGAGCCGCTTTCTTAGCCGGAGCCGCTTTCTTTGCAGTCGAAGCTGTAGCTTTTTTCGCCGGAGCTGCTTTCTTCGCAGTCGAAGCCGTAGCCTTCTTCGCCGGAGCGGCCTTCTTCGCTGTTGAGGCTGTTGCCTTCTTAGCCGGAGCCGCTTTCTTTGCGGTCGAGGCCGAGGCCGACGCCTTCTTTGCCGGAGCGGCTTTCTTCGCCGTCGAAGCGGCAGCATTCTTAGCAGGCGCGGCTTTCTTCGCCGGAGCTGCTTTCTTCGCAGTGGTTTTCTTGGCTGTGGTTCCAGCCTTAGAAGTCGGTTTTTTTGCAGTAGCCATTTTTCCTCCTATCGTCGAACCGGTCACGGCACGAACAGCGGTCGCTGAGGCTCCGATCAGTGCGCCTGTTGCGGCGCCCTTCAGAACCTCGGTTGCGATCTCAGCGGCATCTTTAATGACAGATGGGACTGCGCCTTGTCCGCGAAGAATTTTACCGGCGGACGACGATGTTTTTTTTGTTGTTGAAGTTGATTTTTTATTTCGTTGTTTTGCTGTCATGGTCTTCCCTTCCCTTGTTCGGTCTAATGCAATATTTCCGATTTACTTTAACACAAAGCTTTCAAAAACAATACAGATTTTTATGCAAGGTTTATAATCGTTTTTATATGAAAACGGAAGTGCTCATCGTCGGCGCAGGACCAACCGGCCTGTCGCTTGCTGCGCAGTTTTTGCGCTTCGGGATCGACTTTGTCATCGTCGATAAAAAGGAATCGATCACTCCGCATTCGAAGGCGATCGGCGTGCAGGCGCGCACCCTGGAGATATACGAACAGATCGACCTTGCCGGTGCGTTGATTGAACAAGGCGCGCACGCGCAGCGCGCGCGAATGATCGAAGGCGGACGCGTGCGCGGCGAGGTGGACTTGGAAAAGATCGGAGAAGGTATGAGTCCGTACCCCTTCGTTCTTCTCGTCGAACAAGGTAAGCACGAACGGATACTGCTCGATCATATTCACGCGAAAGGCAGTAAAATACGGTGGAATACGGAGTTGGTCGAATTCTCGCAAGATGGATCCGGCGTGACGGCGACGATAAAAGATATCGAAGGTGTCGAGGAAAAGATCGAAGCGAAATTCCTGGTCGGATGTGACGGCGCAAAGAGTTTTGTTCGAAATGCTCTCGGCCTGAAATTTGAAGGCGGTACGTTCGAGAGATTTTTTTACGTTGCCGACGTCGAGATCGATTGGGAATTTTCGCATGACGCTCTGAATGTTTTCTTATCGAAAAATTCCGTCACTGCATTCTTTCCAATGCGCGGCAGCGACAAAAATTTTCGCATCGTCGGCGCCTTTCCGGAAAGCCATGCGCAAGACGAAGGCGAACCGCTGTATGAAGAGATCGAACGACAGATCATTTTCGACACTGAGATGGAATTGGACATCACAAAAGTAAATTGGTTCTCGGTTTACAAAGTCCATTCGCGCGCCGTGGATCAATTTTCTTTGGGCAAATGTTTTCTCGCCGGAGATTCGGCGCACATCCATACACCCGTCGGCGCGCAAGGGATGAATACGGGAATCCAGGACGGATACAATCTTGCATGGAAGATCGCTTCCGTATTGAGAGGAAACGCAGACGAAAAACTGCTCGCAACTTATAACGAAGAGAGGCTGCCGAACGCGCGTCGACTTCTGCAGACGACCGACAGATTTTTTCATCTCGCTGCGGATGAGGACCGGTTACTGTCGTTCGTGCGCACGAATATATTTCCATATGTAGCGGGGCTCGCGTTCTCATTGGACATAGTAAAGGAAACGCTGTTCCCATTGGTCTCACAGATAGGCATCAATTATCGCGGCAGTTCGCTGTCCTCTGAGACTAATGATCTCGAGGTAAAGGCAGGCGACAGGATGCCGTGGCTTTTGATCGAGGGCAAGAGCATTTACGACCGCATACGGGAACCGAAATTTCACGTGCTGGTTTTCGCGGATGGCAAAGATCCGCTGCCCAATATCGAACCATCGGAGCTCTTCGATATCCACATTATTCCCCTGTACCCGCACATTGCGAAGAAATTTGGTTCCTCCGAATCGTTCACGGTACTATTGCGGCCGGACAATTATATCGGAAGCATTATCCCCAATGTTTCGAACAACAGTATCCGAGATTATTTTCGCCGCGTTCATTTTGCTCTATGAAACGGAGCGCCGAGAATCGCGTCACGGACTCTTTTCGCGCAGCGTTACGAGCAGTGCGTCGCTTACTTTTCGTTCGCCTTCTTTATCAGACGGTTTATTGACTACGCTGCCGTTCAGGACCATCGTCGTCGAACCTCCGCCGTCCAGGTTCATCGCGTCAACAGCGCCAAATTCGATCAACAGCGCGGCCAGATCGTATAGCCCTATTCCGCCACTCGATTCCGATCGGCCGTCGACCGTTATCAGCAATATGCGGCCGTCCTTTAGTCTGGCAACAGCCGTGCGCGGATGACGCGTATCGACAAACGAACGCGATGTGCGCTCTTGTTCCCATGTCACGTTCACAGCACCATTCTTTACGAGCTGTGGAATACCGGCCACGATGTCTTCTGCATTGGCAAAATCGCGGCGCCTGTTCTCGTCAGCGGCGATGACCTGCATTGAGACGCTCCAGTTACGCGACCGGTTCCTTGCCGCCGCTTCAAGCTCACTCTGAAACTTTCCGCTGGCCGATATAACGAAGCTGCTGAATGGAATGACCGTGCTGCCTTCGCGTTCGCGAACTTCGATCAGGCGGCCGTAATTCCCCGCAGCCTGCGCACTGCGAACAACGAATTCAGAACCCGACAGATCGGTCAGCGTCGTGCGGCTGAATTCGCGTGTGAAGAGAATGATCTCATCGTTCTTTCGCTCGCGGTTGATGCCGGTGATCGGGAACGTCTTTCCCGCACCAGTCCGCAGCGAGAGCGCTGTATCGAGATGCCCGAAAAAAACCTCTGTGCGAGCCGGGCCGTTGTTGATGCCGAGCGCGATGCGGCTGTTAAGGCTCTCGCTCAACAGCCGGCGATCGATCATCAGAATGCCGGCGGCATCGCCGGCGAAAATACTCGTGTCCAGACGGAAAAATCCCGCGTTGACCGCCGCGACCGCGCCGTGCCGTCTAGCTATCGAAGATGTGCGCTCGGTGCCGATCGCCGCGTCGACGGCGTGCACGACATCGAGGCGGACCTTTGTCGGGTCTAACCGCAACAGATTGATATTCACATCCTTCCCGGCGACCTCGCGCCGCAGTTCGGCGTATTCGACGCCTTCGTGGACGAGACGGAAGACCTGCGCATGCGCTCCGGCAGCTAGAACGAGCGTCGCGATCAGAACGGTCAAAGATTTGTGAATTCTGATCACGGTATTTTGTGAATTTACACCGGCGATAAATTTCATTTGAGTTAATTAGTTTCCGTTTTGCCAAACCCGATCATAAGCTGCCCTCCGCCGGCGAATGCGAATTACGACGGCGTCGGCCTAATTGGCTGATCCTTCATTTATGGGTTCGCAGATCCATGCGGCCGCGCTTCAACCGCAGCGTTCTGTTCTGCGGACTCAAAAGCCGTCCAGTTTCCGCGCCAGTCATAACATTCGGTCGCGCGGAAACGCTTCTTATAATCGTAGAACGATTCGCCTTCGTAGCAATAGCCCTGGTAATAGAAGTCCTTTCCGCTTTCCATCGCGAATTCGATCTCCTTTAGCATTGTAAAGATGCCGAGGCTGCGGCGCTCTTCCGCCGGGTCGAACATCCCGTATATACCCGAAACTGCGTGTTCGCCTGCGTCGAAGAAACTGGCAGCGATGAGTTTGTCGCCTTCGAAGACCTTGACCTCAAACGCAGGGACCGGAACGGCCGCGGGTTCGTGCGAAAGAAAATCGTAGACCGAATCGGGGCGGCCGTAATTAAACCTAAGCGCGTGCTCGGCAAACATTTGCTCGACGTCGGTGTCCACATTGATCGGGCCGACAGCGGTCCTCAGGCTGCTGTTCCGGCGCAGGATGCGCCGAAGGCTCTTTGAATATGAAAAATCCGCCAGCCTGATCCTGAGCGGGATAACGCGGCGAAGGTCGAATTCATACATGCCGAAATTGTAGCGGAAGAAATGCGTGCCGAAATGACGCCAGCCGTCGGCAAGGAGAAGATCGAGATCCGCGGGCTTGACCGATCCCGCGTAAAATTCCTCGTTAATGAATTGGCCGTCGAACGCGTGCATTATGAGCAATTGTACCTAATGACGCGATCAAAGAGTGAAGCAGACCGCACCTATTTCTTTTCTGCCCGGATCCAATTGTCGGCGGAAATGAAGCACTTTCCTTTCGTGTTGTTGTCGATCATCGGCGGCGGTTTGCCGTCGGTGCACTTTCGACTCTTCAGCTGGAATGTGCCCGGCTGAAACGGGAGCGAATCGATCTCGTAATACGTGTTGTGCTCACCGATGTCGAAGACAAGACGCATTTGCTTGCCCGACCGCTCTAAAACGACCTCGTCAACCTTGCCGCAGAAAGCCGGCGGGTCGATACCGAAACGCATGGGGTTTCCGGCGTATCCGGCGTGTCTCGTCGCCGATCGCTGAACGCCGTCGTAGGTCATTACTTCTTCTATACGATACGCGGGTGCGCCGCTGTCGGCCCGGTACCATTCGAGCGGGTAACCATTCACTACGATCGAAAGCTTCGCGATCTCATCGGCGGTCATGACCATGCCTTTGTCATCGCGAATAATGTAGCCCGTAGCGCCGATGCAGTACTGCGCATGCAGATCGCTCGTGAGGAGAACCATTGCGATCACGGCAAAAACGGAGGAAATCAGGAGACGGTTGAACATACGCACCTCAGTCATCAGCATCAGTGAAGGAGATGCAGTTCCATGCCCAGCAGGTTGCCGCGGCGGCCGAAGAGATCAGCGAATGCACGGCGCCCGCTACCAATTGACCTTTCCTTCCTGCGATGTGTCGATCTGTGCAAGGTCGACGCCTTCGTCGTAGAAAAAGATCTTCATATTATCGAAGAGGAACTGGTGCGAATCCGGGTTTGAAACGTCGAGCCCGAAATGGTTGATAAGCTGTTTCTGCTTTTGCTGCCATTCGGCCCAGCAGTCCTTGCATATCTCGGCGCCGATCTTCTGCCCAAGTTCCGTCGGGATCGGCGCATAACCGATAGGTTCGTTCTTCTGCCCGCAGCGGGCGCACTTGAATTTGTCATTTCCGAATAAAGCCATAAGACGATTTTACCACAGAGGCCGCGGAGAGCACTGAGCGGCGGGCGGGCGGAAGCGGGACAAGGGCCGCATCTCGGTAAAGCTTTGCGATCGGGGCCGTTATGCGTTTCGCGGGCGGCGCGCGTTCCAACCGCGTTCCGGGGGCGTTCCACCGGTGAGTGGAACGTGCAACCGGCTGAGACCACAATACTTACGGCGATATTTTGGCGAAATTCCGCTGTTTTTTAAAAAACTTTGCGAGAGGTGCCCGGACGCCGTTTTCGCGGGGTTTTCAAAGAGCAAAGCCACCGGCCATTTTAACGGATCGTTGCATGGATGTAAAGAGTTTTTATCTATGCAACGAGGTGTCGATCAGACTTCAGTTTGCCAGTGTCTTCGACGCAAATTGGGTTAAAGCCCGGTCTATTTTGAGGCTCAACACCACGGGCTGAAGCCCGTGGCAATTCATAAAGAAAGCCCGTGGCAACTCCTAAAGAAAGCTCGTGGCAATTCATAAAGAAAGCCCGTGGCAACTCATAACGAACGCCCGTGGCAATTTAATAGGAAAGTGAAGGACCGCCGCGAACGCGAGAAAATACACTAGCCCTTTGGTACGTGCCAGCGACACTTGCGGGCTTTCGGTCTCCTGCTCCGTGACTGTCGCGGCTGTGACGGGCAGAGCTGTTCAACCGGCCTTTCGTATCGCTTCCAGTACGTCTTCGTCCGCGGGCTTGAAAAGGCTGAGGGCCTGGGCTTTGTGATACGCGATCTTCCCGTCCTTATCGATGACGACGACACCGCGTGCCGATCGGCCCGGAAGCCACGATTTCATGTCGTACATCTCCGAGACTTTTCGGTCCGGATCGGAAAGCAGCCGCAGTGGCAATTGGTTCTTTTCCGCGAAGCCCTTATGCGATTCGACCGAATCGGTGGAGATACCCACGACCTCCGCACCCGTCGCCTGGTACTCCGACCAATGATCGCGCACCGAGCAGAGCTGCGCCGTGCACACGGGTGTATTGTCGCCCGGATAAAAAAGCAGGACGACCGTTTTGCCGCGATGATCACTCAGCGTCCAGTCGTTTCCACTGCCGTCTTTTAATGTGAATTCCGGTGCAGGATCGTTTGTGTTCATAGCAAAATTATAACTTGTTCGCCGAGAAGCAGGTGACCAAAAACTGGGAACGCAGGCGAGGGCGCCTGCGCTCCCGGCTTCTGCTACCCGAGCAGTTCATCCACGTCCCGCGCGCCGTGGACTACTCTAGTGATGGCGACGATACCGGCCCATCTGCGGTAGAAAATAAGATAATTGCGATAAGGAAAACATCGCAAACCGGCTTGCAGCTCTGTGCGTTCACGACCGGCGGCGGGATTGTCAGCGATGATCCTGAACAGATCCAGAAACCGATCATATAAATTAAGTGCGGCTTCGAAATCATCTTCCGAAATGTAGGTAAGTATTTCGTCAATGTCCGATTCCGCTTCGCGAGTGACGATGAATTTAGCCATGTGTCGGCCGTTTTGCGAGCAAGCGTTCTCTGATCTCTGCCATGGCTTTTTCTCCGTCGCTGTATCTACCGGCCTCGAGGTCGTCGGTGCCTTTCTGGATCTCCGCGCGCAGGGCGTTAAGTTTCGCTTCGCGCATCTCGTCGCGCTGCTGCAGAAGACGAAGGCCTTCGCGGACTACCTCGCTCGCGGAGTTATACAGGCCGCTTTTTACCTTTTTATCGACAATTTCTTCGAGCTCGGGCGTAAGGGACACGTTCATGCGGGTGATTATAACAGTCTTCGTTATTGAGAACAATCTTTGTTATTGGAAATCGCGGATGTCCTTGAACGGCTTTTCGGGGTCCTCGAAATCAGGCCGGTAGTAGTACGACGCCGATTCGTACTCCTGCATAAAGCCTTCTTCCATTCCGAGTTCTTCCAGCAAAGATACCGCCTCGAACCATTCGCCTTCGGAGATTCGGCGGGAAAGTAAAATATACCTCTCATCGGTGGCGGCTTTGTTGGTGGCGTAGTATTGCGCCATCAGCGAGATGGCGGTTTGGGGGCCGAGATCGTCGCGGATCCAGCGCAGGTTTTCCTCAAGTCCCGCGATGTCGTTGGGCAGCACGAGCAGACGGATGAGCAGGCCGGACCGCAACAGGCCGTCCGCACCGAAACGAAGCGAACTGCCCATTTGCCGGTGCATTTCCTTTATCGCGGCGCGGGCGTGTTCCGCGTAATTGCGCACTTTGGAATACTGAAAGCCCGCGTCGGAGTCGGCGTATTTCAGATCGGGAAGGTAAACATCGACAATGCCGTCGAGCAGTTTTAGCACCTCGGCCGAATCGTAGGCGTTCGTGTTGTAAACGATGGGAAGCCGCAGGCCGCGTTCGGCGGCGATCAGGATGGCCCGGGCCATTTGCGGTGCGAAATGCGTGGGCGACACGAACCCGATGTTATGGCAGCCGCGTTCCTGCAGTTCGAGCATCATTTCGGCCAGGCGCTCGTGCGTGACCTCATTCCTGCGCTGCTCTTTCCAGGTTTGCGAGATCTGGTAATTCTGGCAGTAGACACAGCGGAGATTGCAGTTGCCGAAAAAGATATTGCCGGCCCCGCGTGTGCCGCTCAGGGAGGGTTCTTCGCCGAAATGCGCCGTGTAGGAGGACACGATCGGCAGCCTGCCGGAGTAGCACGCCGCGATCTCGTCATTGAGCCGGTTGTTGCCGCAATCCTTCGGGCAGACGGTGCATGAGGCGAGCAGGCTTTCCAGCCGTTCAACTCTTTCCGTCAGTTTGTTCGCCGACAGGAGTTCCAGATACCTTGGCTCGGATCCTTCTCTTTCCGAAAACATTATATGAATACTTGCTCGTAAGCTCAGGCGCAAACTCCTTTGCGAGCGCCCATGTAAAATCCATCTCTTTGTTGATCGTGACGGTTGCCATTCGCGTTTCGCGCAGCATAAGCAGGCTGCCGTAAAAAAGAAAAACGATCCCGACCACACCGATCGGTATCGGCAGCCAGCGGTAAACATTGAACAGCCCGACGACCGCGATGGACACGCTGGTCAGAATGAACACGCACAGGCCGTAATAGAACGCTCCCATCGCCCGCTGAAGTATGCGTGAACGGCTGGTAACCTTGTCGAGCAGCAGCACGATCGTTTCCAGCCGCCGGTCGAAAAGCGGAACGGAGTTCTTGTCCTCGACCAACATCAGGTCCGACAGCCGTTTTTCCAGCTCGCGTACGCGGTCGACGACCCTTCCCAGCCGTGTCGAGGTCGAAAGCACGAGTGAACCGGTCGCCGAGATGAGCAGCGCCGGGGTGACCATCGCCGTTAGAAACTCAATGGTCGAGCTAAGTACAGTCGGGTTTACATTTACCAGATCGCCTGATGCCATTTTCGATTTTGGATTCGGGATCTTGGATTTTGGATTGCCCTGACTCTTCCCGAAATCTTCTAACTTTGCGTTCTTTGCGGCTTTGCGTGAAACTGATCTGACGCAAACCTCGGGAACGGATGGCATTAATGTTATGACTACGAATACCCAAACGCAAGGTACTCTTCATTTTTTGAAACATGAAAGCAATGTGCTCCGCGGCAACGCTCCGGGCGACCCACACGTCCGCGACGTCATTGTTTACACGCCGCCGGGATACGACGGCGGATCAGAATATCCAAGCGTTTACTGCCTGACGGGCTTCACCGGCCGCGGGCGGATGCTGCTTAACGACAGCGCGTTCACACCGAACCTTGCCGAACGCCTGGACCAGATGATCGCCGGCGGCGCAATACGGCCGATGATCGCCGTGATGCCCGATTGTTTTACGTGGTACGGCGGATCGCAGTATATCAATTCGACCGCGACCGGTCGGTACGAAGATTACCTGACGCAGGAGATCGTTCCGTTCGTCGATGAGAATTTTCGTACGATGCGCACCAGCGGCGGACGCGCCGTGATGGGAAAATCGTCGGGCGGTTACGGTGCGCTCATAATGGCGATGCGTCATTCGGATATGTTCGGGCTGGCGTGTTCGATCAGCGGCGATGCGTATTTCGAATATTGTTACCCGGGCGATTTTGCGAAGGCCTTTCGTGCGATAAAAGGCGACCCGTCAGCGTTCATGCAGCGATTTTGGGCGGACGAGAAAAAAGGCAAGGACGACCACGCCGCGTTGAACACGATCGGGATGGCGGCGTGCTATTCACCGAACGGTGAAGGGTTTGACCTGCCGTTCGACACAGAGACGGGCGCACTGCGCGAAGACGTGTGGGCAAGGTGGCTCGGGCACGATCCGGTCCGGCTTGCGGAAAAGCATGCCGAAGCTCTGAAAACGCTCAAACTGCTTTTTCTCGACGCCGGAACGCGCGACGAATTCTATTTGGACGTCGGCGCGAAGATCCTATCAACGAAGCTGTCCGCGCTCGGCGTGCGTCACATCCACGAAGAATTTGACGACGGCCATTTCAATATCTCTTACAGATACGGCCGTTCGCTGGAACTGATATCGCAGCATTTCGACAGTTAGACGGCGTTCGGTTCCGACATGGCCGTATTCCTGAACCGCCGAAGGCCGAACGAGAACATCACCATCGAGAAGCCGAAGATCAGCGCCCAAATGCCGATAATGAACCCGACCGCAAAAGCGCCGGACGCGGGATAGACCAGCACCAGTACTCCAAATAGTATCGAGACAAGGCCGCTGAGAATCATCCAGAATTCGCCGGAAATGATCTTTCGAAGACGAATGGCCGTGACGATCTCAAAAAATCCGGTCGCCAGCGCCCAGGCCGCAATTAGCAGGAGCATTGCCGTCGCCATCGCCGCGGGCTGAAACAAGGTGAGCAGGCCGATAATGATCCCCAGAATGCCCCCGAGAATTAACCACCACCAATTCTCGCTCTTAGCGTTCGAAGTAAACGCCGAAACCAAGGCAAAAACGCCGTCAACCATCGCAAACGCACCGAAGATAAGCACGAGCGAAAGAAAGGTGACCTGCGGCATGATCAATGCGACGATGCCGAAAATTATCGCAAAGATCCCGCGAATAAGGAACATCCACCAATTGTTTGCCAGAAACATTTTGTATTAGATCCTCCCATTCTATTTTTCACCGACACGGCGAACCTCGGAACCCATTCGCCCGGTCAGCATGTACCACATCATTTTGTAATCGGAGATAAACGACCAAACGGGATATTTGAACGTCGCGGGCCTGTTCTTTTCGATGACGAAATGGGCGAACCACGCGAACGCATACCCGACAGCGAGGCACAATGGGAAGTAATACCAAAGCCCGCGGCCGATCAGCCACACGAGCAGCAGCAGCCCGAGCGACGTTCCCGCAAAATGCAGGGCGCGCGTCGCCGGCCGGCTGTGTTCCTGCACGTAAAAATCCCAAAATTCGTCGTAATTTGAGATCATCGGTTTTCAGGGCCGTATAGGCGTTTTTAGTTCAAACTGACGTAATGCGTGATTCCCATCGCTAATATACCGCAAAAAGCGATGATCAGCGCACCAAAAATCGAGAACACGAGAGTGGAAAGCGTTAACGAAGAATATTTTCGGAAGCCGTTTTTAAGCAGCATCGACGCGGCAATATATGCGGTCACCGACATTGCGATCGTCAGCAACGCGGCGAGGATCGCAAAAGCCCCGAGACCGTAGCTTGCATCGTTTTCGCTGTAGCCATTGAGAGCGACGATCAGAAACAGTCCGGCCGCGACGGAAAAGCCCGCGTCGACAAGCAAGGTAATAAGAGCGGAAACAAATTTTACGGCCACGCCTCTAATGTAACCTTTATGCGGCGGATATTCCACACGCCCGCTGCCCGTGTCACTCGCCGCGTTCGGCAAGCTTCTTTAGCCGCGCGTTTCGCGTGCTTACAAGGTCGATCATATGCCGTTCGATCAGCAGTTTATCCGCGATCCGTCCGAGAATGCCGAGCGGCGAAACCCACGTCAGCGTATCGCGCATGAGCGTTCCCGCGTGGTGCGGGAAGAATTCGTGGACATGCCTGAACGATTTGAACGCTCCGCGGAGCATCTCGTCGACAAACAACCGCGGACGTTCGAACTCAACAACTTCGACCATAAATCGCTGTCTTATGCCGAAATGCCTGCCCTCGAACGTCACCGTCTGCCCGAGGCCCATCTTTCCCTCGGCAACGCCGGCCACCACGCGCTCGCCGGTTTGTTTCGTCGTCTGCGTGTGAATGCCAATATCCCGCATCATGTCGAAACACGTTTCGGGCGGAGCGTTTATGAACGTTTCGAGGACGACGACAGGCATATTCAATCATCCTGCGGGTTTAGGTGAAGATGCCTGTTGATCAGGACACCGCCGGGCTCGTTTCCGGTCAACCCAAAGCCTTTTTCCTCGAGCATTTGGGCGATCTTCTGATTCCGCGCAAAGTACTCGGCCTCGAGCCGGGCATCCTCTTCGGGATCACTCGATGAGAGGCGAAAGCTTCCGATATATGGCAGGTCCTCCGTTGTACCGTCGGCGTAGATCCGCGTATGTTCGTCGCCGGTCATCCGGTGCGAAGCGTAAAAGTCGAGATACTCGCCTCGGTCATTCGAATCGAAAAGATACCAGATCGCCCATCCCGCCTGTCCGATATACCCGCGCCGGCGGTGTGCGACAGCTTCGTCCGGGAGCTTGATGTTCCAATGTTGAAAGCGTCTGTTGAATTCGTTTTCGATCGCGGACATTAGAAATATGCTCCGAATTGACTGGCGGCATACATCACCAGATGCGCCGTCATGTGCGCAATTATTGCGGATTCGAGCCCACGTTTCCAATAGAGAAAACCGGCCACAAAGCCGAAAAGCGAATTGGCTGCGATCACGTAAAAGATCAGCGGCGCGGTCGGCTCCGGGACGAGCAGGAACGCGAGCGGCAGGTGCGCGATGCCGAATGTGAGAGAGGAGATCAGGATAGCAGCCGCGAAGACGGCGGTCCCAGGCCGGCTCCGGCCTTTTTGGAAGAATCGGAACCCCGCCCAAACGAGCAGCGTCATCAGGCCCCAGCGGATCAGTATCTCCTCGGTGATACCGCCGTAAAGCAGGCGCATCGTCAGCGGCGTCAGATTTTGGAACTGAGAAACCGTTTCGACAACGTCCTGCGGCAGCACAGGCGTCCACATCGCCGCGGTCAGGACGATAGCGGCACCGCCGATGATCCCGCCAATGATACCCGGGAGTATTTGCGGGCCGAGCGCCGGCATCACATTCTCACCACTCGCTGCCGCTTCCGCGGCCGGTGACCTGAGGCCGACCGCCGGGGCAAGCGCGGTTCCGATCACGGCCGCGACGGCGAGTATCATTGCCGGCTGCAGCAAGCTGAGTATCTTGATCAGCGGAGTAAATTCGGGTATCGCCGATCTGTCTTCGATGGGCAGTATCGCTATCAACGCCTGCACATCCATGAGCAGCATTGATAAGACACCCGACATCCCGGCCATAAACAATATTAGGAACAGTTTGACCCGAACACTCATTTGCTCCTCCTAAATCGCACGGCAAAACAGCCGAATGACGGAATTATACATATTGCAGCCACTGACGCACGATATTGGTCAGTGCCGGTTTCTTATCAGCAAGATCGTGTTTACTGGTAAAACTGAACCGATGCACGGTCCGGCCCGAGCCGTTTGAGAATACTATCCGGATCGTCAATAGCCCCATCCGGCAGCGAACGCTTCTTGGCACCAAGATGAAGGATCAGCAGCAACCCACCAGAGGCCTGGCCGACCCTTGACAGCGGTCATTACCGCTCCGGCAATCAACAGTGCCAGGGCCACTAATACCACTAAAAAGAAAAGCGGCAGGAATACATAACCAGCGACATACCCGTTGTCGCTATTTATCACGGGTACTAAGAACAGGCAGCCGACAAAGAGAGGCAAGCCAATAGCTAGAATTAGACGCTTATAAAGCCTCATCGTGCTCAATCAGCAAACGCCATGCTTCGAAGTTTGTGCGGCATCGTGACGCCGCAATAACAGATTTGATAATCTTCGCAATTATTTCGCGGGTGATGCGTGCAACCGGAGACCGAGTGCTGCGATCACTTTTGCGATCGTCGCAAAGCTTGGATTACCTTCCGGCGAAAGGGCTTTGTACAGGCCTTCGCGAGATAGTCCTGTTTCGCGCGCAAGCTGCATCATCCCTCGAGCCCGCGCGATGTCACCGAGAGCTGCCACAATCAATGAAGGATCTCCTTCGGATTCGTCAATGGCAGCTTGTAGGTAGAGCGCACAATCCTCTTCGGTTTTTAAGTACGCCGCAGGGTCGTATGGACGTGTTTTGGTCTTTGGCATCGGTGCTCACCTATAATTCCTTCGCAAGCCTCAAGGCAGTTTTGATGTCTTTTGCCTGCGTGCTCTTGTCACCGCCGGCCAGGAGGATGATCAACTCTGATCCTCTGCGGACGAAATATATCCGATAGCCGGGTCCGTGGTCGATGCGCATTTCCGAGACGCCCTCGCCAACCGGTTTCGCATCGCCGGCATTACCGGCCTTCAAACGGAGAATGCGTGCCTGGATGCGAGCTCGAGCAAGATTATCGCGAAGCGATTCAAGCCAGTCAGCAAAAACGATTGTCTCGCGAACTTCAATCGCCATTATAGTGTGAACTATGGTTTACAAAATTACAAGTTTTTTTGCCAACTAGTCCGCAAACGCCACGCTCAATTGCTTCAGCTTCATCGAATCGCTTGCGTCAAGCCCATCGACGCCTTCGCGATCGACGTATTCGTATAGAATATCCCTCTGCTGCGGGATGAAGCCGGCTTCGCGGATCTGGTAGCGGAGGTCGCGTTCGTTCGCTTCGTTGTTGGCACCGGCGGCGGAGACGACGTTTTCTTCGATCATGATGGAGCCCATGTCGTCGGCGCCGAAGCGGAGCGCGGCCTGCCCGAGCCTGATGCCCTGTGTCAGCCACGACGATTGAATGTGCTGAATATTATCGAGGAACAGGCGCGAGACCGACAGCATTTTCAGGTAATCGATACCGGTCGGCTCTTCGGTGATCTTGCGGCCGAGCGCCGTATTCTCGCGTTGGAACGTCCAGGGAATAAATGCCGTAAATCCGCCCGTTTCGTCCTGCAGGTCGCGGACGCGCTGCAGGTGGCGGACGCGGTGTTCGATGCGGTCGCCGATGCCGAACATCATCGTGGCGGTGGAACGCAGGCCTACTTTGTGCACGGCACGCATTACGTCCAGCCATTCCTGCGTCGAGCATTTCGTTGAAACGCGCTTGCGAACTTCGTCGTCCAAGATCTCGCCGCCGCCGCCGGGCATGGAATAAAGGCCGGCCGCCTTCAATCTTCGCAGAATGGTCTCGTAATCCAATCCGCTGATCAGGTGAATGTTATGTATCTCCGGCGGTGAAAAGCAGTGGAGCTGAAACGTCGGATATTTAGCGTGCAGCGTTGATAACAGGTCTTCGTACCATTCGATCCCGAGGTCCGGGTGCAGCCCGCCCTGCATCAAAACGCCTGTGCCGCCGAGCGCGATCGTCTCGTCGATGCGTTTTTCGATCTCGTCCATCGAATGGATGTATGTGTCGGGTTTTCCCGGCCGGCGGTAGAAAGCGCAGAAGGTGCAAACGACGTTGCAGACATTCGTATAATTAATGTTGCGGTCGATGATATAGGTTACGACGTCGGTCGGATTTTTCCGCATCCGAATTTCGTGTGCGGCCAGCCCGATGCGTACAAAATCGTTCGATTCCAGCAGTGCTGTACAATCGTCTGCCGAGAGGCGTTCGCCCGCGATCGCGCGGTCGAGAATTGGCTGAATATTTTCGCTCATCGCAAGATCTTTTTGCAGAATGCAGCACAGGCGTCGTTATCGGCCCGTCGCCGTGCGCGTTCAACATAATGTTAGCAAAATACGTGTTCGAACGAAGAATGCCGCGCGTAAAAATCCGACCGGACGACGCGGTAAAGATAATACGCTCCCTGTTCGTCCGCTTCTTCGCGAAACAGCGTGAGGCCGGCTTTTTCCAGGACACGCCGCGACGGCAGGTTCTCTATATCAACGGTCGCAAACACCTCTTCGAGCCCGAGCCGTTCAAACCCGTAATGCGTCAGTGCCAACGCGATCTCGCTGGCAATGCCGCGGCCCCATGCCGCCGGCCGCAAGATATAGCCGATCTCCCATTCGTCCGGTTTTTCCGGACGCGGGCGGATGCTTGCGTTCCCAAGGTATTCGCCGCCTTCCGTTTCATAAACCGCCCATATCGTATCTACACCGGAAGGATACGAAACGGTCATCAATCTTGTCCATAACTGCTCTGCGGCTTCGGCGGACATCACGCCCTTATCGACATACCGCATCACCTCGGCGTTGGTCAGCAGGCCTGTCAGGCTGTCTTTATCGGCCGGCGTGTATAGCCTGAAGATGGTCCGCTGCGTTTCTATTGGATTCATAAATAAAAGCCGGCGCATCGTTAAAAGCGCCGGCCCATTGTTCGTCAAAATGTCCGCGTCCTACTGCGTGATCGTAAATTTGCCCTTGTTCTCGATCACCTGTCCGCCGACGCGGTCTTTCGTCAGTACCTTTAGTTCGTAATTGCCCAGCGGCATCTGTTCCGTCGGCAGCAGGCGAGCCAGCGTTAGCCGCTGTCCCGAATCGCTCAGACCGCTCCAATCTTCCGGCTGACGCATCACTTCCTTGCCGTCTTTCAGCAGGACATATTCCACATCGACCGCGGGCCGCAGCGTGGTCTGGTCGACCTCTGCGTTGTAAACCTGCAGGTACAACCCGACTTCCTGGCCCTGTTTGAAGATGCCTGACAGATTAGGAATGACCTTCGCATTTCCGATGACGAACATTCCGCCGATATCGCGTTCGTTCGTCGAACGGAGTTTCGAAGCCAGAACCAGCGACGAGGTAGAAAGTTTCTTCTCGTCATATCTCGGCACGGTAAAGCCCATGTTCACAATGCCGCGATTGCCCGTCGCGACGTCGCGGACGACCACGTCGACCTTATATGTTCCGGGCGTCAGCGCCATTGCCTTCTGATAGACGGATTTTCGATCCCGCGTTTCGGCTAACTCAGCCGCAGTCGCATTCGTCGTTACGGAATCTTCGAAAATGCCAGAACGCTTGCCGGATACGGCCGTTACGCGTCCGAAGATGTTCATTCGTGCCGTTTCGAGTCCGCCTTCGTCCTTGAAGGAGAGTTCTTTGTTATCCGTCTGGACTGTGAACGTCGTCACGACGCGGTCTTCCGATTGACGGAAGAAATCGATTCGAAGGTCAAAGTCGAGCGGATTGTTGTCGATCACCGGCGAATCGGTCAGCGACGATTGCAGGTCGCCGAATTTTACTTGCGGCGGCCGCTGCAGGCTCGTCATGATCTCCAGCCTTCTAAAGGGCGAATCCTGCTCACGCATATAACGCCCATTGCCGACGCCGCCCGTGATGCGATCTGCTTTGTCTTCCAGCCCGAGCTGTTCGGCTGTGGTCAATCCGGCACCCGGAACCATCAATAGAGCGTCCTTTTCATTGGCGTTTCTCGCCATGCGATATTCGCCGGTTCCGGTCGGGTCGACGAATTCGATCTCGAGCCCGTCGCCGACGCCGTCAAGGTGGCGGTAGAACCATATTTCGAACGGATAGGTCGTCGTCGAACCGCCGCCTTCGTACGAAGGCCGATCATAGGACCCGCCCGCCGGATGCGATTCGATCGAATCCGGTTTGCCCCACGCAATATATACGCGGCCGCGATCGGTCTTCCATCCGGGAATGCCGGACGTGAAATGTTCGTTCGCGTAGGCGATGCGTTCGTAATATTCTTCGCGATATTCGTTCTCTTCGGTGTCGGGGTTGGGGTCGCGGCGGCGCCAGAAGTTCTCAATGAAATTCTCGCGCTCTTCGTCGGTCTGCAGCGCGTCGAACGCGCGCTTTTCTTCCTTCGTGATAATGTACGCAACGTCGGTGTTGCGCCATTTCTTGTAGACCTCTTTCAGCTCAGGCTTGACGTTGCGCGGTTTATCGTTCGGGTCCTGGCTGGGCCGATCCTTGTCACGCTGCGCGAAGGCCGGCATAGAAACAAATGCCGAAACAACAAGTGTCAGTGCAAAATTCTTCAAAAATTTCACTTTTGACATAATAGGTAAAACTCCTCTCAAAGAAAACGCCGGTCCAACACCCGACAAATACTCTTACTTTATTGAAAATCCCTGAATTTAAACTGTAGTATTTTAGACAGTAATCTCTCTTTGTTCAAGATGCCGCAGGCGCAGTAAATGGTTGCATTCACGTTTGCGGGCGGGGGGCCGTCAGGCCGCGGCCTCGGCATCACTCTTGCGTCGCCTGCCGAAAAACCAGGCGATAAAGATCGAAAAAACGTAGAGCACCATCATCGGCGCGGCGAAAAGCATCATGTTCGGGATGTCGCCGGTCGGCGAGACGATCGCCGCAACAATAAGTATCACAACAATTGCGATCTTCCAGCTCTTTATCAAAAGCCCTGCCGAGATAAGGCCGATCCGCGACAGTACATATGTGATCGCGGGCATCTGGAAAATAATGCCCATCGCCAGCATGATGATAGTTATGAAATCAAAATAATCCGTGGCGCGAAGCATCGGCTGAAAATCCGACGCGAGTGCCAAAAGGTATTTTACCGCAGGCGGAAATAGAATGTAATAAGCGAACGCGGCGCCGATGACGAAAGAGATGCTCGAAAGCAGAATGAACGGCGTGACGTATGCGCGTTCGTGTTTATAGAGCGCGGGCGATATAAAGCCCCAAACCTGGAGCAGCAGGAGCGGCACCGAAAGGGCGATCGCCGAGTATAGCGACACGGTCACGTACAGCGTAAACCCTTCGGGTGCAGTAGTTACGACCAATTGTTCCTCGGCATTCGGTTCGTCCGATATGGGCCGTTCGAGTTCGACCGGCAAACGCACGCCCTTTGGGATCACCGCGTTGACGGTAATGATCGGCTCGTTCGTGTACAGCCCGGGATTTCCGTCGGCATCCTTGCTGACGATCGCCTGAACGGATGTACCCGGCGAAACGACGCTTACGCCGAGCTTTGTTGCTTTGTCAAAGATATATCGGCCGGAATCGCCCTCTTTAAGGCTCGAAAGCGGCAGGACGGTTTCGTTTCCCGTCAGGCCCGCGATCGGCAGTTCGCGACGCTGCGATTCGGACAGCGCCTGCCGTATCGGCACCGAGAGAAAATCGAAGATCCGGTCGGCTACGAACCAACAAAAGACGAATGCAACGACGATGATTATGACGGAATTGACCAGCCTTCGGCGCAGTTCGTCGAGATGTTCGAGGAATGACATCTGTCCGCCCGGCTCTAATATCTCGGCATTTTCGGTCTGTGGCATTGCGGGTTTAGGCTTTAGCTATCGATCACAGCCAGCTTCGTTTATCGGAAGCGGCTTCGTCCGGGTCGAATTCGGCGGCAGGTTTGTCTGCTGTTTCGGGCGGCTTCGGCGTGTGTGCCGTTTCGGTTTTCACTGCGGAACTTTCGAATGCCGCCGCGTCGATCTGTTTTACCTCGGGCAGGGCCGCGTTTGCGGAAGATACGGCCTGGGCTCGCGGTACCGTCGGTTCTTCAGCCGCGCTCGACCGGAGCGCGTTCGTTTCCTCTTCGAAATTTACCTCGCGTTCCCACGTCGCCTTGAATTCGTTCGTGGTGCTGCGGAATTCGGCCATGGCCTTTCCGATCGTCCGCGCTATCTGCGGCAGCTTGCGCGGGCCTAAAAAGATCAGCGCTATTACTCCGATCAAAAGCAGTTCGGACGTCCCGATCGATTCGAAAATGAATAAAAACACGATTCTCTTCCTTGGCCCCGACCGGTCATCCGACCTCGATCAGAAATTCGCCTTTTTTGCGGACCTGCCCGATCCGTTTTGCGGCCGGCATTTTCGTTAAGAACTCTTCGGCCGCTGCCGGTGTCAGGCTGATCAGTAATCCGCCGGCCGTTTGCGGATCAAAAAGGGCGCTTTGCATTTCGCCCGCTACATTATCGGCGATACGTACCGTTTCGCCGACATAGACGCGATTATTTCGATCGCCGCGTGTCAGCATTTTCTGCCGGATAAGGTCGATCACGCCCGGCAGCAGCGGAACGGCTTCGGATTCTATATCGAGCGTGACCTGGCTGCCCTTAGCCATCTCATACGCGTGGCCGAGAAGCCCGAAACCCGTCACATCCGTACATCCGTTCGCACCGACTTCCTGCATAAGCTTTGATGCTTCGCGTGCCGATGTCGTCATTGCGTCGATCGCCGCATCGACGCTTTCCTTTGTTGCCTTTTCAAACTTTACCCCGGTCGAAACCGCTCCGGTACCGATCGGCTTTGTCAGCACGAGAACGTCGCCCGGCCGCGCCCCCGAATTTTTTACGACGCTGCCGGGATGAACGATCCCTGTTACAGAATATCCGAATTTTATTTCCGCATCGTCGATGGAATGTCCGCCAAGGATAATGACGTCTTCCGAATTCATCGCCGCCTGGCCGCCGCGAAGTATCTTTTCCAGCACATCCCAATCGCCTTTCTGCGGGTAGCAAACGATGGAGAGAGCGGTCAGCGGAGTTCCGCCCATGGCATAAACGTCATTCAACGCATTTACCGCAGCGACGCGTCCGTAGATCTCCGGATCGTCAGCGACCGGCGTGAAAAAGTCCAGTGTCTGCACCAGCGCCGTGTCGGAATTTAAACGAAAAACTCCCGCATCGTCGGATGTTTCAAATCCGACAATGACATTTTCGCTGCTTTGCTTGGGTAGTTTGCCCAAAACTTGGGCAAGGTCGCTAGGCGCTAATTTCGCCACTCAACCCGCGCAAGATGCCATTTCCGTCAATCGCTTTTGCATTAAACGTTGTGCTAACTTCTTTTATTTGTTCAATAACAGCGAATACAACCGGTTAAGGTCTTCGTCGCCGTAATATTCTATCTCTATCTTACCGCCTTTGCCGTTAGGTTTGGAGTGAATACGGACCGCGGTTGAAAAATGCCGCATTAGTTTTGTCTCGGCCATTTTCACATTCGGATCGGCGGAACGCGTAACTTCTTTCTTTGCAATAGGTTGCCCGCCAGTCCTTATCAGTTTCTTGATCGCTTTTTCGGTTTCCCGGACAGACAGCCCGAATTCGATGGCGTGATTGGCAACCGTCTGCTGGATTCCAGGAACATCGGTCAGCAGCAGTACTTTGCCGTGACTGGCAGAAAGCTTTCCTTCGGCAATGTACCGCTGAATCGGATCTGGCAGTTTCAGCAGACGCATGCTGGTCGTGATCATCGTCCGGTCTTTCCCGACACGGTCAGCAACGGTTTCCTGCGTAAGGCCGACGCGGTCGATAAGGCGTTTGTATGCGGTCGCTTCTTCGATCGGATTCAATTCCTGCCGCTGAATATTCTCGACCAACGCGATCTCGAGCAGTTTTTCGTCCGGTATTTCCTTGACGATGACGGGGACCTTTCGCAGCCCGGCCCGCTGCGAAGCGCGCCAGCGTCTTTCACCCGCGACGATCTGATACCGTCCGTCCTTCTGCCGGACGACAATAGGCTGGACAATGCCGTTCGCTCGTATTGAGCGTGCCAATTCGTCCAACGGAGCTTCGGCAAACCGGGTCCGCGGCTGCTCCGGATTCGGATCGATCAGATCGATATCGATCTCCGCCGCTCCGTGCGCCTGGGGCTCTGACGCGGACTCATCACCAAGAAGTGCGCTTAATCCTCTACCCAGCGGCTGTCTTGCCATGTTTCAAGATCTCCTTTGCTAACTGTACATAACTTTCGGCGCCGCGCGAACGCGCGTCGTAGAGCAGGATCGGCTTGCCGAAGCTCGGTGCCTCCGCAAGACGGACGTTCCGCGGGATCACCGTCTGCAAAACCTGGGCGCCGTAAAAATCCCTTAGGTCCTTGGCTACCGCTGTCGAAAGGTTGGTGCGTTCATCGAACATTGTCAACAAAAGCCCTTCGATCGTTAGGCCCGGATTGAGTTCGCGGCGAAGCCGAGCGAGGGTATCGAACAGCTCGGTCACTCCTTCGAGAGCGAAATATTCGCATTGTATCGGGACAAGAAGCGAATCCGCCGCCGTCAGGCCGTTCACGGTCAGTAGTCCGAGGCTTGGCGGGCAATCAATGATTATAAAGTGAAAATACTCCTTTATCGGAACAAGCAGTTTTTTCAATGCATGGGCACGGTCGGCTGAATCGACGAGCTCGATCTCCGCTCCGGCAAGGTTTTTGTCGGACGGCAGCACCCAAAGGCTAGGCACTTCGGTCGGAAGTACAAGGTCCTTGACTGCTTCACCCGATATCAGAGCGTGATATAGGCTCTTTCTCGAATTAGAACGCTGAATCCCGGCGCCGGATGTGGCGTTTCCCTGCGGGTCGGCATCCACAAGCAGGACTTTTTTGCCCTCGGCGGCAAGGCTCGCGGCAAGATTGACGGCGGTCGTCGTTTTCCCGACGCCCCCCTTTTGGTTGGCTACAGCTATGATTTTACCCATTTAACTTGAGTCGGAACGCAGCGGTTTAGCGGCGGATGCCCAAATTCGGGCATATCTGATCGACGTTAGTATGAATTTATCATAGCGCCGAACAAGTTTCTATGTACTACGTTCAAGTTTTCAGAAGATTCGGGGGGTTGGATCTAAAAATGTGGTACGTACCACAATTCGATTTGGGATTGGGGATTTTGGATTTTGGATTTAGTGTAAAGTCGTGGACCTAAGATCGGCCAATCCGCAATCCCAAATCTAAAATCCAAAATCCCGATGTGGTACGTACCACATTTTTATATTGGGGGGTGTTCTTGATCGAAAATTAAATGAGCGGCTATGCCTTTGCCTGTGCCGTAAGGTGTACAAGGACGGTAGAGACAGCGGCGGGCGTCAGGCCAGTGATCTTTCGGACCTGGCCAAAATTTTGCGGGCGGGCACGTTCGAGCCGTTCAACCATTTCATTTGAGAGCCCGCTGATCGTTCCAAATCTGAAAGATTCCGGAACTTTCAGGCCGTCGTGGTGATTTACACGCTCAGTGGCGAGCTTTTGCTTCTCGATATAACCGCTATAGAGCGAATCGGCAAGAGCCGTTTCCAGGTCCGCAGGCCTTATCTCATCGCGGATGCCATCGGGCAACAGGCGATGGATCAGATCCGGCTTCACACCCTGTCGCATAGCGAGCTGAGACAGAGTGAACGAATCGCCAAGTTCCGCACCTAAAAGCTGAGAAACCGTGGCGTATTCTACCGAAGACCGCTTGAAACGCGTATTATCAAGCGAATTCCGCAAAGCCGCCAGCCGATCGCGCTTTTTGCTGAATCGTTCCCAATCGGTATCCCCGACCAGCCCCGCATCGCGTCCCTTCGGCGAAAGCCTTTGGTCTGCGTTGTCATGCCTGAGCGTCAATCGAGCCTCCGCTCGCGACGTAAAGAGCCTGTACGGTTCATCGACGCCGTGCTGGATAAGATCGTCCACCAACACGCCGATATATGCCTCGTCCCGGCGCAGCATGAACGGCTTGCGGCCTTCTACCGAATAAGCAGCATTTATTCCGGCCATCAACCCCTGACACGCCGCTTCTTCATAACCGGTCGTACCATTGATCTGCCCTGCGAAGAACAGTCCGTCAAACCGCGTAGTTTCCATCGTCGGCCGAAGTTCGCGCGGATCGACAAAATCGTATTCGATCGCATATCCGGGCCGGATTATCCGCACATTCTCGAACCCCTCGATCATTCTAAGCAGTTCGAGCTGAAGGTCAGCGGGAAGAGAGGTCGAAAATCCGTTCAGATAAACTTCGTTCGTGTTATGGCCTTCGGGCTCGAGAAAGAGCTGATGCCGGTCTTTATCCGCGAATTTTACGACCTTATCTTCGATCGAAGGGCAATATCGCGGCCCTATACCTTTGATCTTTCCGGAATACAGCGGCGATTGATGCAGATTTCCGCGAATCGCGTTATGGACCGCGTCCGTTGTAAACCCAATAAAACACTGTATTTGCCGCTGCTCGATCTTTTCGGTCGCAAAAGAGAATGCAACAGCTTTTTCGTCGGGCGGCTGCGGTTCGAAGGCATCCCAATCTATCGTTTTGCCGTCCAGACGCGGCGGTGTCCCTGTCTTCAAACGGCCCACCGGAAAGCCAAGACGCTTTAGAGCCTCAGCGAGTTCGATCGATGCCGGCTCACCCGCACGTCCGGCGGAAAATGTCTTCGTTCCCGTGTGGACGGTGCCGTTTAGAAACGTGCCCGTTGCGACGACGATGGCCTTGGCGCCGAATCGCCGCGAATCCTGCAGCTCGACGCCAATAACCCTTTTACCTTCAGTAATTAGATCAACCACGACTCCCTGCCGCAAGTGAAGGTTCGGCGTCGCTTCCAGCACACGGCGCATTTCGGTGCGATAGAGCCCGCGATCTGCCTGGGCGCGGGGCGATTGAACGGCCGGTCCGCGTGATCGGTTCAAAAGGCGAAACTGGATCCCGGTACGGTCAATGACCCGGCCCATAATGCCCCCGAGGGCATCTATCTCCCTGACAACATGGCCTTTAGCGATTCCGCCGATCGCCGGATTACAGGACATCTGACCGATAAGGTCCAGGTTGATCGTGACAAGAGCCGTTTCGACGCCGAGGCGCGCCGAGGCAGATGCCGCCTCACAGCCGGCATGCCCCGCACCAATAACAATTACATCGAAACTCTCGTCAAACATCGTAAAATACTGTCCAAAAAACGAAACTTATTATTTTAAGTTAATTTGATGCGTTTGCCAATAGCGGGTTGGATGGGAAATCTTTGATCGGCTTTTGAACCGCCGATACGTCTAATTCCTAGATAATGCAGCGGTTACCGGCCCCACTTGCCTTGCAGGCCGGTGACCGGGTCAGTTATCGATTGGAAACGGCCTACCTTTACAAGGTCGGAATTCTTATAGGATATGAGCGGGATCAGGCCAAATTCCATAAGCTTCTCGCATGCGTCCTGCGTTAGCTGCACCTCTGCACACGGCTGGTAAATGGTGTCTTCATTATGCTTATAAATATGGATCGGCATATTCTCCAGGTCCTGTGCGAAAGCGGTACCCAGATCCCAGCCCGAATTGCTGAAGCTTTGCGCGAGTAAAAGAGTGACGGCGAATGCCGGATTTGCCCAGACATAGTCATCGTGTTCCGGCTGTCCCGTAAACTCTTCAAATTCGAATGTTTCCAAGGCATCAGACTCTATCCCGTACGGCACGCGCGCCAGAAAACGCGGGATGGCAAGCCCAAGATACCTGGATTCCGGCAGCCCGCGGAGCGCCGCCCAGAGCTTACCTTCGTCGCTGTCCGTCGAAAGCGACCATTCGCGGGCTTCAGTATGTCCTGCAAGCGAATGAACACCGATCACTTCCGGCCGCATGTGCGAGATGAACGGAGCATCGAACGATTCAGCAATGCGTGACAATCGTATTAGTCCCGCAACGTCATTGGACGTCGGCTGAAACGCATAATTACCTGCCAGCACCGCCCATTCCACGTCGTCTGCCGCCAATGCTCGATGCAGTGCGGAGTCCCGAAGATCGTTGACCGACCGGAGATCTCCGAGCAGCTCTTCCTTGGATGTATCAATAACGGAGATCTTTAATTCAGAATTTGTATCCGCTCGACGGACCAAAAAATAAAGTCCCCGCCATGACGCCTCGAGCGCCTGAAAACGCCGGTCGTGCAGTATCTCACGCATCAGATCCGAGATCGCGAGATCGACTGCCGCGAGCAATTCCGTTTGTTCGCCCTCGTCTATTCGGAGAATATGAGGCCGAACGAGCTCGCGGACCAGTTCGCTCACGGGGCTCGCCGGCTCCGCGCCGCGCGCTGCTGCGGTATTTTTACCGCCGGACAAGATGGCGTCCAATAGGTCGGCAGTGCCCGATTCGCTCATAGCAGGAACAGCGTCCTGTTCCGAATCGACAACACCCTGCAAACCGGCCGACCATGCCCGGACCCGAGCCGCGGCCTGTTCGTAACTATCAGAGTCTAAAAGCGATACACGCAGCTCACGAAGTTCTGAGAATTCGTCGAGGCGTTCAAACAACCTGTCTGGATGAAAATCATCGATCGACTCGAACGTGATCCGTAACGATGTATCACGGACATCAAGATCCAGGCTGACGCCGAAACGTCCCATTACATCGCTGAAATTATCACGATCGATCTCGATCGGGCGCGCAGGAAGGCCGATTGATCCGTCGCCGGACCAATCGCCGATCACCAATATCCGAAAAGGCACGTCCTCGATCACTCCGCTACGCTCGCTTTCGAGTGTAACGTTTGACTCATGGTCCGGGGAGGCAGGCAGCATCAATGTAAATTACTCCGTACGTGAAATTTAAGCGATTCTGCCTCTAAGTCTAGTTCTCTACGGGCTGCAGTGTAAAGCGGCCGGTCCACAAGGACTGCACATTCGGACTGTCGCGAAACTCGTTCAGTGTTCGATCCAAAGATACTGAATTTCCCGAAATCCGCGCCGAAAACTCCCATCGCTATCATATCGATACGGTTTTCCCTGGCATAGTTCAGGATTTCGGAGTATGGCCTTCCCCAACGCACCGCGTATTTGATATTAGTAAATCCCTTTCCGCCAGGCGGCGGCAGCGCCGATGTTTCCAGCCGCGCGATCGTCTCGTGATAGATCTTGCCCGTAACACGTTTATCGATGCGGACATCGGACCGGTAAGTCCGCGGCCTCGGCAAAACGTGAAGAAGATGCAGCTCCGATCCGAATGCCAGGGCAAGCCTTAGGGCATTTTGAAGCGCCGATTCAGAATAATCCGAAAAGTCATGCGCGACCAAAACGCGGGAAAACTCGGGGCGGCCGGCAGATGGAGATTGGGTAGCGAGCACGGGGCAATGCGCCCGACGGGCAATTTCTCGGGCCTCCGGGTCGGACGGGATCCTGCGGGCTGAGCTTGCCGCCTTCCCGACGACAAGCAGGTCGGCCTTCAGATCCCGGGCCTGGTCGAGTGTCCATTCAACGGGGTCGCCGCTATCGATGAAACGAGCTTTATACTTTGCCTTACCGACGGCCAACCCTTTGCTTATAAATCTTTTAACGGCGGCCTGATCGAATGCGCGGGCGCCGGACCGGCAACACACATAGACTGTCGCTCCAAACCGTTCACCCAGGGCAAACGCGTTTGACACAGCATCGCTTGCCAGAACGGTCAGGTCGACCGAACACAAGATATTCTCGATTCCTGTGGACATTGGACCAATTCCAGGGGAGAGCCGAATAAGGCCTGCAACAATTATGCCGTCCCGGAGGGTGGATCCACGCTGCATATACCGCGGTCGAAACGGTTTGGGGAACCGTTTCGGGTAAAAATTCGCATTCTAGGTGAGCAAATTTACCCGGCACTCAGTGAATTCTCGCTTCGATCGGCAGCCGAAGACGGAAGAGGGAACCCTCGCCGACCTTTGAACTGACCTCACACGTGCCGCCGTGCGCTCGGACCACGCGTTGGACGGCAGGAAGCCCGAGCCCGGTCCCATCATCACGCGTCGTGAAAAACGGCGTGAAGATCCGTCGAAGATTATCTTCTGGTATTCCGCAGCCATTATCGGATACCTCGATAACTGCTTCGCCGCAGTCAGTAAAGACGCGTACTTCGATCATACCTGTGCCAACCGAAATAGCCTGCTGTGCGTTTAGGATCAGATTCATCAGAGCGTCCTCGATCCGCGAGGTATCATGCGGAACGATCAGCGGATCGTCCAACAGATCGACCGATATCGGCGGCCGGCCCGCTTTTCTCGCAAACGATTGATGATGCGCGAACCGCACCGCACGGTGAACGGTTTCGATAAGTGAAGCCATTTCAAAGGTTATCGGTCGGACCTGTGCATGATTCAGCAATTCCCGGACGGTAAAATCTATTCGTTCGATCTCGCGGCAAACGTCTTCCATGACCTGCCGTTCCGGGTTTTCCGGACCGCGCCGCTGGATCAAAATGTCCATCACCCCTTTGATACCGGCGAGCGGATTCTTGATCTCGTGTGCAATGCCCATCGCAACCTCGCCCAGCAAACGAAGCTGCGTTATTCTCGCCAGCTCTACTTCCATGCGTTTGCGATCCGTAATGTCGCGACAGGTTTCCATTACGATCGTTTTCCCTTTGTATTGGCGCAGCACGGAAAGGCGGCTCTCTACGATGATCTCACTGCCGTTCTTGGCTGTATGGATCAATTCGCCCTCCCAACGCTTCTTTGTTGTCAGTTCCGAGCGAAAATCGGCGCTCGGGTCCGGATGAACTGTGCCAAGCAGGTCGTACGGATCGACCCCGATCGCCTCCTCAGACGTAAATCCGTAAAGCCTTGTCGCATTCTTGTTCCAGAGGATGACGCCGTCGTCCGGACTCCAAATAAAAATGGCGTCATAGGTCTGTTCCAACAGCTCGTTCTTCTCCAGGATGTCGTCTTCTATCTGCTTGCGCCATGTGACGTCCTGCATCGTGTTCACACGATAATTGAGCGCGCCGTCATCGCCCCGAACCGAGACGATATCCATTTGCGCGGGAAACGACTTGCCTTCTCTGCGGCGTATACGTGCCTCGTACCGCACCTGGCCTGCCTGATCTGCTTCCGTCAAGCACTTCTGAACATAACCTCTATATTCGTGGCTGTATATTGATTGCAGCGGCTGCCCGCGAAGTTCATCCATCGAACAACGCATCATCTGAAGAAATGCCGGGTTACAGGCGGTGATCCGATCGTCGACCGGTTCAATGATCGCGATGCCGTGGGCGCAGTTCTCGAACGCGTCTGCCCACAGGTGCCTTTCGCGCTCGGCATTTATGCGGTTGGTAATATCGATAACGACGGAAACGCAGCTTGCCGGCTGCCCGTCCGGTCCGCGGACCAGCGATATACTGTTGTCGATCCATGCAACGGTGCCGTCTTTTTTCAGATAGCGTTTTACTTGCTGAAACGGCTTTCCGGTAAGAAGCATGTCGTCGAACGAACGTACCGCGAAAAATGTGTCTTCCGGATGGGTCAGGTCGGTCAGGCTTATTTCCAGCAGCTCTTCACGATTGAAGCCGGTGATCTCACAATACCGGTCATTGACCATGATAAAGCGCATTTGAAGATCGGTCTGAGCAATACCGACGACCGTCTGCCCGAAGATGCCGCGAAATCGTTCTTCGGATAACCGAAGGTTCTCCTCGGCGCGCTTTCTTTCCGAAATATCCAGTACATAAACGATCCGGGTGATCGGTTCGCCGTGGCTGTCCTTGATCACCGTCACTTCCCCGATGGCGGGAAACCGCGTTCCGTCGCGCCGTATTTCGAACAACTCGACCGAACCATATCCTTCTTGGTCGATGCGCCGTAACTCACGGTCGATCCTCTCGAGGTCTTCCGGCGGGAACATCATCTGTATCGGCTTGCCCTTCAATTCGTCCGCGGAATAACCGTGCTGTTTCGCGTATGACGGGTTTGCTTCGATAAATGTTCCTGACCTTGCGTCAACGAACGCGAGACCGAAGTCCGCCCGTTGGAATAAATTCTGCCACCGCTGCGAAGTGATCTCGGCCCGCTTTCTCTCTGTAATATTCTGCGTCACGCCGATGACCTTGACGGCCTGTCCATGTTCGCGAACGATCAAACCATGGGCCTCCCAGAAGGTCGGTCCGTCGCTATCCGGAACACCCTTAAATTCGACGATATATCGATCGTCCTGCCGGGCTGCAGCTCGTACATAATCGTCCCAAACGCGTGCGCGGTCATCTTCGTCGACGAAAAAGAGCGCGTCGTCCGAATCGTTGGAAAGCTCCTCCGGCGAACAACCCAGGATCTGGGCAGTGTTTTGAGACCATTTGATCGTGCCGGCACGGAGATCGGTCTCCCACCCGAACATCCCTGCGATCGTCATCGCCATTTCGAAGTGGATATCCGATTCGTGCGAACGCTGTTCGTTTTTCAATCGTTCGATAGCGAGCCCGGCTGCGTACGACGCCGACTTCAGCAATGCGAGCTCGCCGGTTTCGGGCGAACGCGGCGATCGAAAATAGATGGCGAATGTGCCAAGGACCGCACCGCGCGTCGACAGGATGGGCTCTGACCAGCACGCAGCAAGGCCGTGGCGACTCGCCAATTCGTGGTGATTCGCCCAATTCGGGTCCGTGGCAACGTCGGAGCTGATGACCGTTTCCCGCCTATAGGCGGCAGTGCCGCAGCCGCCGATCCCATCGCCTATCTTGAGACGCAGTACTTCCGAGTTGTACGCCTCCGGAAGTTCGTCGAGCCATCCCGCCAGGAAACTTTCTCCATCGTCCGACACAAGCAGTACCGAGCAGATCGAGCCGGGAATTGCCGATCGGATCCGCCCGGCAGCAAGCTTCAGGATGTCTTCCAACGGTTCGCCAAGCGCGAGGGCGCGCAGGACATCCTCGCTCGCAGCCGCACCTTGTTCTGAAGTGAATTGACCGCCCGGTGAGGCCTTTTCCGGTGCCGGCCCCGCGGCCTGCACCTCGGTTTGTAAGGATATTAGAGGTTGTCGGTCCATGGCTGTCTTGTCACGGTCGCTAACTAAACTGCAGAATAACAATCGCTTGTCTTAGATCAAGTTTCGTCGTCGATGAGGTATTTGCTATGCCCGGAGCGTTCCTTTTTCAAGGCGTACCGCATTCTGTCACGTGAAATATGCAGCAGTTCGCCGGCACGCGTTACATTGCCGCCGCTTCGTTCGAGCGCCTGCAGGATCAACGAGCGTTCGAATTCATCGAGCCGTATCCCCTCGGGCGGCAAATAAAAATCGTAATTCGAATGTGTGCCGTCGCCCGCGGCCAAACCGGCGGCAGCCGTAACTTCGCGAGGCAGATATTTGGTAGTTATCATCTCGCCATCCTCGAGGATCAAGGCACGCTCAACGGCGTTTTTAAGCTCACGCACATTGCCCTTCCAACCGTATCTAAGGAAAGCCTTTGCGGCTTCCGGCGAAAGGGCTCCGCCGACCTTCCCGGCCGCACGCGTCAATGAATTCTTGATAAAGTGTTCCGCCAACAACAAAACGTCTTCGCCTCGCGAACGAAGGGGCGGTATATCGATCTGTATGACCGAGAGCCTGTAGTAAAGATCCAGCCTGAACCGTCCGTCGTCGCTTTCCGAGCGAAGATTTCGGTTCGATGCCGCAATTACGCGAACGTCGAGCGGGATATCACGAAGGCCGCCAACGCGCCGAAACGTCCCCTCTTCTAGAACGCGGAGCAGTTTCGCCTGGAGCCCAAGCTCGAGTTCGCCTATCTCGTCCAAAAATAGGGAACCGCCTTCCGCCTGTTCGAAAAGCCCCTCCTTTTTCTGTTTTGCATCCGTAAAGGCACCTTTCTCATAGCCGAACAGCTCGGATTCTAGGAGCGTGGCCGGGATCGCGGCGCAGTTTATCGCGATGAACGGCCGGCTCGAACGACGCGTGGACGCATAGTGTATCGCACGCGCTATCAGGTCCTTGCCCGTACCGCTTTCGCCCTGCAAAAGAACGCTTGTGACCTCGCTCGCCGCTACTTTTCGCGCAAGTGCGATCGTTTCCTTGATAGCCGGAGAATTACCTACTATTTGTGAAAAGCTGAATTCGCTCGATTGAGCGCGCCGCATCTGTTTGACCTCGCGTCGGAGTTCGCGTGCTTCGATGCCGTTATTGATCGCGACGCTCATTTCATCGAGGTTGATCGGCTTGCTGATAAAATCGTAGGCACCCGCACGCAGAGCGGAAATGGTATCGTCCGCCAAGACGTTCGCCGTGATCATGATCACGATCGCATCCGGCTGTTTACGTCTTATCTGCCGCAGCAGGTCCAGTCCGGATCCGTCCGGCAGATTTATATCGAGAAGGGTGACGATCGGCGTCTCAGCCTCGAATGCTGCTATAGCAGTCCTTACGCTTTCGGCTTCGATTGGGGAATACCCCCAGCTACGAACCGCTTCGCCAAGCGACCAGCGAATGAGCTGCTCGTCATCGACAATGAGGATTTTTTCCAACATAACTAATTGAGGTTTATAAATAAGGCCGTCTAAAGGGTGAGACGTGCGCAATTATTTGTATTGCGTAATATTACCCGGATTGCGCCAAAAGTAAATGCTTTTTTTCCACAATAGTCGAAAAAAAGGGGATTCGGCGATTAGATGGATGGAAGCACCGCAGAGCCGAAGGCTGGCCTTAGATGTCTATCGGGAAGGCAAGTTATTACGGTAAGTATATTTAGCGAGTCGGGAGGCTTAGTGAGCACATGGTCGGCGTAAAGACGAATTCCTGAGTAAACTCACCCTGCCTGCCGCTGGCGGTTCGGACGTTTGCTCGCTGCGCCGCAGGGTTACGGACGTTCGTCGAGGCCGCACGGGTAATTTCACGCAATACGCATCATTGTTTCGCGGCGATCACGCCGTTGAGAAATTCGCGCTGGCTTTCGTTCAGATCATCGAATTTTACGCCGAAGCCGAATCCGTCAAGCACATAGGCGACTGTGCCCGAAAAAGGCATTTCGCGTCCGTCAGCCGTACTGATCTCAAAGCTGACCTTTTCGCCTTCAGGTATTGAGGCGATCGTATCGATATAGCAGCCGCCCATACTTAGGTCGCTGATGCGCGCTTCACGACGGCCTGATGCCCATTCCAGAGTGATCTCGGTCAGGAAGGGGATGCGTTCAAGTTCTCTTGGCATAAATTTGATCTATTCGATGCTTTAGGATTGCCTTGGCCCCGGCAAATGCGATAACCGCGAGCACTTAATATGCCGGCGGTTATCTGCTAGCTATCAGACATTATATCAAATCTTAATGTATGGCGGATGTCTTACGCCGAACAACCTCGACCGAACAATGGGCACGCGCCGCGATCGCCGCCGATGTACTGCCAAGCACGAACCGTTCGACGCGGCTGCCGTAAGCGTTTGCCCCGACAAAGATCGAATCGGCGTGCCAATTTTCCGCTTCCCGGGTTATCACATGTTTTGGATTGCCTTCAACGATCGATGCGGTCGCCGTCAAGCCTTTGTCGCGAAGCCGCGCCAGCGCGGGCTCACAGAGCTTTTCGATCATCTCCTGTTCGGCTTTTGCTTCTTCGTGCGTCCAGCCGGCGACGGGCGGAAGGAACCTGCCGATCGCCGTCGGTGCCGGGGAATCTGACGCCGCGATCAATCTGACCTCAGTATTTTCGGGCCAGTTTCGGTCGGCGACGGCCTCGACGGCCGCTTGCGCGCCACCGGACCCGTCAAAGCCTATTGCGATACGGATGGGTGCCGGCTCGACCTCAACGCGGCCGCGGGCGACGCGGACCGAACATTTAGCCTCCGTCAGCACCTTCTGCGAAATACTGCCCAGAAATAACCGCCCCACCGCCGAATGGCCGTGTGAACCGACGACGATCAGGTCCGCAGCAAATCGCTCACTCGCTTTAATGATCTCCCATGCGGGCGAGCCGTATGTCGCTTCGTCCGCCACATTCCAGTTGGGCAGAACAGTTTTCAGCCGTCCGGCGGCGTGTCGTGAATACGCAGCCGCCTCGGAAAGCGACCGCTCGCCGCGCTCCCTGTGCTTTCTTACGATCGCTTCGATATAAGGATCGGTTTCGCTGCCGTTATCGCCATCTGCCGGCGGAAGCCATATCTCGGAAACCGACACTACTATTGCCTCGCCGTTCGCGGGAAGGCCTGCCTTGGCGATATCATCGAGCGCCGCTTCGGAAAAATTGGAACCGTCGTATGCAAATAAAAGTCTCATATCGTTTATCTTAAACTGCCAAAGTACTAAATCTGCAACGGATGTGCCATTATTCAGGATCAACAGTTTAGCAGCTCAACGTAAATTTTACTGCGAATTTTTCCGCACTAGTTGCCCGGTTTCGTTGTATTTAAACCGCATCGATATATAATATAAACGCCGTACGTAAATTTACCCAGATCCAAATCGCAATGGCATCTAACAAAACAAAGATCCTGATCGTAGACGATGACCGCTTTATCCGAATGGCGTTGGGCGAAGCTCTTCGTTCGTGGGATTACGAGACGATCGAAGCCGCTTCCGTTGCCGAAGCCAATTCGACATTCGAAACCGAAGAACCGCCGATCGTTCTGCTTGATATCGATCTTCCGGATGGTTCGGGCCTGGATGTGCTGACACAGATCAAAGAGCGCAGCCCGGACACAATCGTCGTCATGATCACGGGCAGCGTGGACCTTGCCAATTCCGTCGCTGCGCTGCGCGGCGGCGCACATGATTTTATCGGCAAGCCGGTCAAACTCGAGGAACTTCGCGTCACCCTGCGAAATGCTCTCGAAACGCGGCAGCTTCGCCGTGAAGTAAAGATCTCTCGAAAAGAACGCTCGAACCGTTTCACTTTCGACCAAATAATCGGCGAATCAAGCGCAATGAAAAAGGCGATCGACCTTGTCAAACGCGTTGCCGAATCCGACGTATCGTCCGTGCTGCTGAAAGGCGAGACGGGAACCGGCAAGGACCTTTTTGCGCGGGCGTTGCATTACGCGTCCGAACGCGCCGACGGACCATACCTCGCAATCAACTGTGCGGCGCTGCCCGCGAACCTGATCGAATCGGAACTGTTCGGTTATGAGAAAGGCGCGTTCACCGACGCAAAGCAGAAAAAGGAAGGCCTGCTAGAACAGGCTCACGGCGGGACCGTTTTCCTGGACGAGATCGGTGAAATGGAGTTAGGGCTGCAGGCGAAACTGCTCCGCGTTTTGGAAGAAGGAACGTTTCGCCGCGTCGGCGGCCTTCGCGACATACCGCTGGACGCCCGCATTGTCGCCGCTTCGAACCGCGACCTCAAAAAAGAAAGCGAGGCCGGCAATTTCCGGCTCGACCTCTATTTTCGGTTATCCGTGATACAAATTGATATCCCGCCGCTCCGCGACCGCGCCGACGATATTCTTCTGCTGGCACAGCATTACATCGAAAAAGCCAATCTAAAGCGGCGCAGCCGGCAGCTTAGCGGCCTTTCGCCCGAGGTTGCGCGGATCTTCAAGAATTACGAATGGTCCGGAAACGTCCGGGAACTTCGCAACGTGATCGAGCGCGCTTCGATCCTGGAGGACAGTGACGTTGTCACGTCTGCACACCTTCCCGGCGATCTGATCCAGACCGCGGCAGGCGAGCGTTCCGGTTCGTTCGGGATCGTTTTGCCGCCCGACGGCGTGCCGCTTGAACAGGTCGAATTCGAATTGGCGCGCCAGGCTTACGAGCGGACGAACGGCAACCTGACCAAAGCCGCAAGGCTTCTCGATATCTCGCGCGACCAGCTGCGATATAAACTTAAGAAATCCGGCGATTATCATCACTTGGATTCAGATGAGGAAAGCGCAACAGCATAAGTGAACGAAGCTGCCAGACAATTGGTCGCCGCCAACGGCGTTAGCCGCGAACTTCTAAAAGAGCTCTCCGATATCAAATTCGCGCTCGACGAATCGGCTATCGTCGCGATCACGGACCAGCGCGGCGTCATCACCTACGTCAACGATAAATTCTGCCAGGTCTCTAAATTCACCCGCGAGGAACTGCTCGGCCAGGACCACCGAATAATCAATTCGGGATATCATTCAAAAGACTTCATACGCAGTATTTGGACGACGATCGCCAAGGGGCAGGTCTGGCGCGGCGAACTCCGCAATCGCGCAAAAGACGGCTCGATCTATTGGGTCGATACGACGATCGTTCCCTTTCTGGACGACGAAGGCAAACCGTTCCAGTATATCGCCATCCGGTATGAGATCACCGAACGAAAACTCGGCGAAGAGCGTATCCGGCAGCAGGCGTCGCTGCTCGACAAGGCACAGGACGCGATCTTTGTCTGCGACCTGAAACACCAGATCCTGTATTGGAACAAGGGCGCCGAACGCGTCTACGGCTGGAAGCTGCAGGACGTGCTTGGCAGAAATATCTGCGACGTGCTGTGCAACGGCGACACGAGCCAGATCGAAGAAGCGGATGCCGCATTCCGCGAACGCGACGAATGGAAATCGGAGGTCCGGCAGGTAACAAAAGAAGGCGCGAGCCTTATTGTCGAAACGCGGTGGACGCTTGTCAGAAACGAACAGGGCCAGCCCGATTACATCCTTATCACAAATACGGACGTGACCGAGCAGAAACGTGTTGAGGAACACCTGCTCCGCGCGCAGCGCCTCGAATCGATCGGCACCCTCGCCGGCGGCATAGCCCATGACCTTAACAACATACTGTCGCCGATAATGATCGCCGCCGATATGCTTCGGCTGGAGAACCCCGATCCGTCCGCGCGCCGTTGGCTGTCTCTGATACAGGAAAATGCCGAACGCGGCAGCGACCTTATCAAACAGGTCCTTACGTTTGCCCGCGGAATGAAGGGTGAGCGTGTATCCGTTCAGTTAAAACATATCCTGAAGGACCTGATCTCCGTGCTTAAGGAGACACTCCCGAAGTCGATCAACGTCACCTACAATATCGAACCGGATCTGGAGGTCGTAGCGGCGGACCCGACGCAGGTGCATCAGGTGCTGATGAATATCTGTATCAACGCCCGCGACGCTATGCCTGACGGCGGCACGCTGTCGATCACCGCTTCAAATGTAACGATCGATGAAAATTATGCGCGGCTGAACATCGACGCCGAGCCCGGCCGCTATATTCTGATCAATATCAGCGATACCGGCATCGGAATGTCGAAAAAGACACGGGACCGGATATTCGATCCGTTCTTCACGACAAAGGAGATAGGCAAAGGCACGGGCCTCGGCCTTGCTACGTCGCTGACGATCATTAAGGGTCACGGCGGGCTGATCAATGTTTACAGCGAGCCCGGCCGCGGCACCCGGTTCTCGGTTTACTTTCCTGCTAATGCCGGCGAAGAGGCTGAGGGCGTCGAAAGCACTGCTGCGGCCGCGATCCCGCACGGCAGCGGCGAACTCGTTCTCGTCGTCGACGACGAAGAGAACATTCGCGAGGCGGCCCGGGCAACGCTCGAACGATTCGGCTACACAGTCGTGACCGCGCCCAACGGCAAAGAAGCAATGGCGGTTTACAGCAGCCGCGGCGGTGAAGTCGCGGCCGTGCTTACCGACCTGGCCATGCCGAAGATGGACGGGACGACGCTGATCCGAAAGCTGCGTCAGGCTTCGCCCGAACTAAAGCTTATAGCCATGAGCGGCCTTATGAATGCTGATCAGAACGCCGAACTTCGGGAACTGGGTGCAAATTCTAACCTTGCGAAACCGTTCACCGCCGAAGCGCTGCTGAATACACTTGCCGCCGTTCTAAAAGATTCGAACTAGGCCGCGACGATCGCCGGTATCTCGACCGGAGCCCGCCTCTCGCGATAACTTCGCTCGGCGAGTTCCTTCAGCCGCAGCATCATCTTCCGTTCCATTATAAAATGTGCCGGTTCCATTATTCCGCGATGAAACGCCTTCATCCCGACGGTCTCGGGTTTCGGGCCGCGTGCGCGGATAATAAAGCGCGTGCCGTGTTCGTTAACAGGGCGAAGAATGAATGACCAGGTCCCCGCTTCGATCGAGTCCTGCAGCACTAACGCGCCTGCCGGGTCAAGCCGCACGACATGCCAGCCTGCTTTGTCGTCGAAGCGTCCGCCGAGCCATCCCGGGTGCGCGCCGCGCACGAAATCACCGACCTTAAGGTCCTGAAGCTCCGGAACGATCTCCTCCGAAGTATGTATATCCAACCCGATCGAATTTTCCAGCCAGTCATAGCTAAAAAAGCCGCCTCGTCCCTGTCCTATCTGGACAAGCCATTTCCAAACCTCGTCCGGCGGTGCGTCGATCGTGACCGCGTGGGTGATCTGTACTCCGGCATCGGGCCGCACCTCATCGCCGGGTAACGGTTCAGCAGTTTCCTCGTCCGTCGCTCCCCATCTTAAGTGCCACGGGCGAAGATATTTTTCATAGGCCATGACGGCGGCACCTGCCGCCATCACGCCTCCCAAAAGACCGAACATTGATCTCTTTTTCATTTCGATACCTCCGGGAAATCGAGAATTTCCTACTTTTCTTTCAATGCTAATTTTAAATATTCGCCGACGACTATAGCCGCCGGATAGAGGATCTGCTCCTCGTTCACCGCGTGATGTTTCAGCATTTCCGAAAACTCGACCGCGGCAGGTTTGTTCTCTTTCTTTCCGGCCGCCGCGAGTGCGTCCAGCGCCTCCACGATACCCTTGTGCTCTTCTAGCATCTGCGGCATATCTGCCTTCAATTTGTCCGTCAGTGCGATCATCGGCCGCATATTCTCCGTCGCAGGGCCACGGCTGAGAGTGGCTAACAGCCCGAGCTGCGGCATTGCGAATTGTTCTTCGTTCTTGAAATGAACGCTCAGACGCTGTTCGACGAGCTCTGCCGCCTTTGCCGTCTCACCGCCGGCTTTGACGAGAGCTGCGAGGTCCTCATGCAGCTTCGCATGCTCCTCGGTTAACGATGAGGGTATCTTGAAATCGCCCTTCTGCTCGGGCTGCTGTGCATGATCGGCGTGCGAATCAGCCTTGGCGGCCGGTTTTTCGTTCGCGGCATTCGACGCGGACGAATTCGCACAGCTCGATCCAAACAAAACGATAACGGCGGTCACCGCGGCGGTGATCGCAAAATTTCTTGTAATAGTCATGATCATTATTTCATTGTCAGCGGTTCCCGACGGATATATCTTCATATTCCTGCCGGCAATCGCTGCATACAAACTCATTGTCGTCGCCGCGCTTCATCGCACGGTTCGCGTTCTCCAGCGTTTCTTCGTTTACGAAAAACACTCCGTTACAAATGCTGCAATTAAGTTCGAACCGATTGGTGTCGGTCCTTATCTTTGTCGCAGCGTTGATTCCCTCGCTCCTGTCGGCATCAAATTCCTCACGTGTTCTCTGCATCGGTCTCCTCCTTGTTCGTTATGCGTCGGCGGCACATTCTTCGTGGCCGCATCCGCAATCGGTTTCAACAAAAGCTTTTGCGCAATGCAGGCTGCAGTAATCGCTGTCGGACGCAGCCGGACAACTGCACGGCGCATGAGCGCACACCTTCTCTTCGCGGCTTTTCTCCATTTTCTCCTCCTTACGCCAAAATTCTACTTATCTAAACTACGGCTCCAAATGCTCGGCAAACCACGCGGATGCTATCTCCGCTACCTGTTCCAGCGCTCCGGGCTCTTCAAAAAGATGCGTCGCGCCTGGAATGACTTCCATCCGCTTTTCGCACCGCAGCATTTCGAACGCCGCCGCATTCAGATCGACCACAGCCTCATCGCGTTCGCCGACGATCAGCAGCGTCGGCGCTGTTACGAGCGTAAGCGCCGTTCCCGCGAGGTCCGGCCGGCCGCCCCGTGAAACTACCGCACTGACCCTGTCGCCAAGCTCCGCCGCCGCCGTGATCGCCGCCGCTCCACCTGTACTCGAACCGAAAAAGCCCAATTTCTTTCCCGCCGCGTTTGAAGCTTCGAGAAAATTCGCCGCCTCGATCAAACGCCCGGTCAGCAGTTCAATATCGAACCGCAGATGCCGCGTGTACATTTCAGCGGCTTCTTCGTCCGCGGTCAGCAGATCGAAAAGTAGCGTCCCCAACCCGCACGCGCGGATCGTCTCCGCGACAAACCGGTTTCTTGGGCTGAATCGGCTGCTGCCCGAACCGTGGGCGAAAATAACGATTTCGGTTACGCTGTTAGGTACTATCAGCTCACCGTCCAACACAATGCCTCCGGCAGGTATTCGTATCTCGGCTGAAATTGTACGCTGCGCCTTCATACTGCCTCCTTGCCTAAATGCCGGTCGGGAAAGTCAGCGGCGGCTCGTCGGCTTCGCGTTCGACAGTTCCGGCTTCGTCCATCATGCCCTTCCTCCGTGTCCGGCGCTTTCCTCTCCGAAATTCGCGTCGGCCGTCGCCAGAATGCGCCGCACCTCGTCATCGGTCGTCTGGGAAAAATCTGCATACCACATTCCGACACCATAAAACGGTTCGGGCGTCATTGCGCACACGGCCCACACGTTCGCCTCGTGCTTAAATTCGTCGCACGTCTGTTTGGCCGCCACCGGCACCGCTACGACGATCTCTCTAGGTCCCAACTTTTTCAGGGCCATCACCGCCGCCCGCATAGTCGCGCCCGTCGCCAGGCCGTCATCGACAACGATCACTGCCTTGCCCGAAATTTCCATTGCCCTGCGCCCGTGACGGTAAAGGGTCTCACGCCTTACCAATTCCGCCTTTTCGCGTTCGGCGACGCGGTCGATCAACTCGCCGGGCAGCCTCAGTGCCGACACAAGGTCGCTGTTCAACACCATCACGCCGCCCGAGGCGATCGCACCAAAGGCGAGCTCTTCCTGGCCCGGAACCCCGAGCTTTCTAACGATAAAAACATCAAGCGGCGCGCCGAGTGCTTTCGCGACCTCATACGCGACCGGAACGCCACCGCGCGGAAGGCCGACAACAACTACGTCGCCGCGTCCGCGATACGCCCCGAGGTGCTCGGCCAATACTTGTCCGGCCTCCTTTCTGTCGTTAAACCTCGGCTCATATCGCGCGTCCATCGCGTTTCACCCGTCATTTTTGCGGCCGTACGACCAGGACCGAACAAGTCGCATGATGCGTCACCGCATCGGAAACCGACCCGAGCATACGTCCCCAAAATCCGCGGCCATGTGAACCAACAACGATCACGTCCGCCTTCCAGCTTTCCGCCTGTTCGATAAGCTGATGCCCCGCCGATCCACGCAGGACCTGCGTGACTATCTCAACATTAGCGCCGTTCACACAGCTTCTGATGAGTTCGGCGCCTTCTTCCGCAAAATGGTTGGCTTGATTTTCCGCGGCGTCCACGATCTCCTGATAAAATTCGGGCGACAAGGCGAACGGTTCGGCCGCGATCGGATAACTGTCCTCGAAAACCGAGACCACTTTTATGGTCGTGTTGTTCGGGACCACCAGCATCCGGCAGCATTCTCTGATCGCTGCTTTACTGAATTCCGAACCGTCTGTTCCGATCAGGATCCTCATATCTCTAATTCCTCCGGCACTTTTATTGACCGCAAATTCCATTCCCCGCTGCCCGGTGTCCTGATTTCGGGCGTTCCGGATTTTCGGGCGCGAGAATTCCCACGCAAATCCGTCGTTTTTGCTTTTTGTCCGCGCGAAACTTAAAATCAGCAGGAATACCGATTTATTAACGGAGGCGCTTGTGATCGAAGTCAGAGAAATGGGAGTCGAAGAAATCGAGGATTTTCTGCAAACCTCGAATTACGGTCATTTGGCGTGTTGCCGGAATAATGTTCCTTACGTCGTCCCGATCCATTTTGCCTATATATCGCCGTATGTCTATATCTACACGACCGAAGGCAAGAAGACCGAGATCATTCGCGCAAACCCTGAGATCTGCCTTCAGGCCGAACACGTCGAAGACAATCGAGATTGGCGCAGCGTCATTATCACCGGCCGCGCGACACAACTTACGGATGAGATGGAGCGTGAGGCAGCGTTGAACGCGATCCTTGAGATAAATCCCACGCTGACGCCGGCCGTTAGCCTCAGATGGATGGACAGTTGGGTCCGCGCCAATGTAGAAGTGATCTATCGCATCACGCCGTTGACCAAAACGGGCAGAAAATCCGTAGATAAGAGCGAGACCGTAACGCCGTTCGTTCCCGCCGATGGCCCCAATGATCCAAAGGTCTATTGATGCGCCGACCGGTGCTTGGGCTCAACAAAAGTGATCAGTGTCTTAGTTCCCGAAGCGCCCTCGATATCCAGCGTACCGCCCTCTTCGTCATCTTTGAACGCGATGGTTTTCGGATCGAAGATCATATGCGTCTGATGTTGCTCGGGGTCTGACCCCAGATTCAGCGCGACAGCCGCACCTTCGGCGTTTGTCTCGTAGGTCAAGCCGCCAAACGGCATTCCGTCCGAAAGTATCTGCGCTCCGGTCTCTTCGTTCAGTACCTGGACAGTCGTTTCCCAATTCATCTTTGCCCGGCTAAAATCGTCCAGATAAGTCTTCCATTTATTCTTTGCTATTTCCGTGGTCATTTTATTACTCCAAGGGCCACATCGGCCCTACAACTTAGGACGCAAAGTACGTACCGAATAGCGCACCAAAGATCATGCGAAACCTTTGCCGCGGTGTTTCTTTTCACGTGAAAATTTCCGCACCTTTTCTCGCGACCGCGAATTTACCCGCATCTGTTTTTCGCTTTACCCACGTATTTACGGGCATATGCCTGATGGCACGTACGTTGCGATTGGGTAGAGCGGGATACGGTTCACCGAAAGGTCGACACCGGCTGAAAGTAAAAGGAGCAGAAAATGTTGGTACGTCTCTACGAATTTCTTTGGATACTTTTCGCGGCTTCGGCGATACTCTTGTTCGCTACAGGATATATGACCCCGATAGCCGTGGTTTTATATGGTTTTATTGCCTTCGGAATGGTTTTCATGGGAATGATCAGCTTGCTGCCGGCAACCAGCGGACATAATGCCCCGGTACCTGCCGAACATCCCGAGCCGGTAATAGCGCAGACGAAAGCCGCTCCGGCACGTTTACCCGAATCTGTTCGGGCCTAGTTTTTTGAGTTTTCTAAAAGACCTTCAGGTCTTCGTGTCGAAGCCGAACAAGATACAGCGAAACCGCGATCGATAAAAACAGGAACTTCGGTTGAGGAAGCTGCGAAGGCCGCTGTGGTTTCGGATTAGACAAAAGAGAGGCGGCGGGCTGCCTTCGATCAAACCCTCCTCGAAACCGTCGCCTTTTTTTCAGTTCTTTCAAATTTTTCCGTAAATCCGCATAATTGCGGGTGATGAAGCGCCGTATGCTGAGATTGGTCCCTTTGCTCCTTGCTGCGGCGCTTCCTTTCGTTTTCATCGAATCGCCGGTACTGTCCCGTGTCGCCGCCATCACGCTTGTTTGCCTATATCTTTGGCTTAGCGAACTTGTCCCGCCCTTCGTCCCTTCGCTCATGATCTGGGCCGCCGTACCGCTCCTGCTAGCCCCTGTAGATCCGAAATTTTCCTTATCCAACGTGCTCGGGTGGGCGGCAGATCCCGTAATGGCGCTATTTTTCAGCGGGTTCGCGATCGGTCTGGCTACGGAAAGGCTCGGTTTTGACAAGCGGTTAGCGGGAATTGCTCTAAAAGCGTCCAATGCTTCCTTTGCTCGCATGCTCTTCCTAATGATCGGATTGACGGCGTTCCTTTCGATGTGGATGTCGAATATCGCGGCGGCCGCGCTCATATTCGCCGTCGTTCGGCCGCTTCTAGCCTGTCGGCCGGCGGACGACATTACGAGGCGGACGATGCTTGTCGGGATTGCGCTCGGCGCGGACCTGGGCGGAATGGCAACGCCGATCGGCACCGGACCGAACGCAATTGCGATCGCGTGGACAGCTCCGTCGGTTCACATCTCGTTCGTAAACTGGATGATATTTGCGTTTCCGCTCACGATAGGGATGTTGCTCTTTGGATTTGTGCTGCTGCTCTGGCGTTCGAATGCGGCCAACCAATCCGTGCCTGCGGCCGATGACTTTGTTGGCCGCCTGGTCGAAGATTCCAGCTCGAGATCTATCGGCCTGCGGGGCAAATTCTTTTTAGCGATCACTGCCGCGACGGTCGGTCTTTGGCTGACTGAGCCGCTTCATGGCATCCCGTCCGCTGTCATTGCGATATCCGCCGCCAGTATCTTATTCCTGTCAGGAATTCTTAGAAAGAGAGATCTGATGGACCTGGATTGGTCAACGCTGCTATTGATCGCCGGCGGGATCACGCTTGGACGGCTCCTCGACTCTTCCGGCGCCGTACAGACTGTCGCAAACGGCATCCCATTCTCGGAAATGAACGCAACGGTGGGGCTTTTCGTCTTGTGTATGACGAGCGCGCTGTTATCCGCGCTAATGAGCAACACTGCCTCCGTGGTCATGCTCATTCCGCTTGCCTCTGCGTTGATGCCGGAACCGTCGACGGCCATTCTGGTGGCAATTTCGGCATCGTTCGGCTTGCCGTTCGTAATCAGCACACCGCCGAACGCGATGGCATTCGGCGAAGGCGGCCTCCGCTCGAGCGACCTGTTCGGGCCCGGGATCGTTTTGATGCTGGTTGGATGCTTGTTAGTGAGCCTAACAGGTCGCGCCGTACTCAATTTCGCCGGGATCCCGTGATCACTTTCCGATGCAGAACGTCGCGAAGATCCGCGTCAGCATATCCTCCGTCGTCGTCTCGCCGGTGATCTGCCCCAGGTATCGAAGCGCGTTGTGAAGCCCTATCAACACGATCTCTTCGCTCATGCCTTCGTCCAAATGGGCGATCGCCTGTTCGGTTTCGGCGCGTGCGCGGAGCAGTAGATCGTGGTGCCTCGCATCCGAAACCAGAAACCCAGCCGTTTCAATTTCACGCGGAGCAAAAGGTTCTATGATCGCGTGCCGAAGTTCGTCCAAACCTTCGCCCGTTTTCGCTGAGATCGGAATAATGTGCGGGTCAGATTCGGGCAGTTCCGCACGCAGGCTTCGAACATATTCGGCGATCGCGTCGCGTGTCGAGATATCGACCTTGTTGACCGCAACGATGTGCTCGACGTCGGCGACGCTAGCCAATATCTCAACATCCTCGGCCGTTTCGTCTTCGGAAACGTCGAGCATGGCGATCACAAGATCCGCGTCCGCCATCGTTCTTCGCGCTCGCTCCACACCGATGATCTCGACCGTGTCAGTGGTCTCGCGCAGGCCGGCCGTGTCGATCAGCGAGATCGGAATATTGTCTATAGTAAATTTTTCGTGGATCTGGTCTCGGGTCGTGCCGGCGATCTCCGTGACGATCGCGCGGTCGCTGCCAAGCAGGGCATTGAACAGGCTGGATTTGCCGACGTTCGGCCGCCCGACCAGGGCGACCTTCAATCCCTCGCGGATCAGCCTGCCCGCACGAAACGTATCCGCGATCTTTCCGATATCAGCAGCGATGCCCGTCAGTTTTTCTCGGACCGCCGCTGCTTGTGTTTCGGGCAGATCGTCCTCCACGAATTCGAGCGCCGATTCGAGCACGACGATCACGTTCAGCAGTTGGTCCTTAAGCGGCTGCAGCCGGTCGGAGAATTCGCCGCGAAGCTGTCTGACGGCCTGACGCGCCGAAGCCGTCGTCTGGGCGTCGATCAGGTCGCGGATCGCCTCCGCCTGCGCGAGGTTCATTCGTCCATTTGCCAATGCCCGCAGGCTGAATTCGCCCGGTTCAGCCAACCGCGCGTCGAACCTCAGGCAAAGGTCGATAACCTGCCGCAGCAAAATTGGAGATCCGTGACAGCTGATCTCCACGACATCCTCGCCCGTGAACGAATTCGGCGCTTTGAAATGGGTGATGAGAGCTTCGTCGATCGTGTCGAGAGTGTCGGGGTCGCGAAGCCGTTTGAGATAGACGCGTCTAGGTTCGAGTTCCAGATCGACGTCTCCGGTGAGCTTACTGACAATGGGCAGCGATCCGCTGCCGCTAAGGCGTATTACACCGATGCCGCTGCGGCCGATAGGTGTTGCAAGTGCGACGATCGTGTCTGACATAGTCTCGAGTCCGCGGTTCCATGTTTCAAGCCGATGGACTACCTGAAACTTGAAACCAGAAACCAGAAACCTATTTCAGCCTTACCTGCAGACGGCGATCGCGGCCGTCGCCGACCGATTCGGTGTCGAGATCGGACTCGGCCTGCAGTGTAAGGTGGATGATCCGGCGTTCGGTCGAATTGAGCTTGCCAAACGTGAACGGCCGGCCGTTCTTGCGGACGTTGTCGGCGGCAAACCGCGCCATCGCCTGCAGTTCCGATTTCCGCGTGCGTCGAAAACCTTCCGCATCGCAGACGAAACGATGCTCGCGGTCTAGCCCGCGGCCGTAGACCTGAAAAAGCAAAACTTCAAAAGCATCGAGCATCTCGCCATTCTCGGCAAGCGCAAAATGCGAATCACCGCCGCTCAGGTTCAGCAGGCAGCCTTCGTCCGTCCATTCGGACGTAACGGCGAGGTCGAACCCAAGTCCGGTCGTGAGTTCGGACAGAAAAGTTTCGGCATTTTGACAGATCTCGTTCATAATTAATGAGTTACAGGCTTATGACGTAGACATTTTCGGCTTCGTCTTTACCTTTTTGGCGTTCTTGGGCACTGTGTCGACGACTTGGGTCGACGGCGGCACATCCGTCTTGTTCATCCGGTTGATCAGCATTTGCTGGCCGAAACTTACGACGTTACCGAACAGCCAGTATAACAGCAGTCCTGACGGGGCGGCCCACATTACCCACAGCATCATGATGGGCATGAAATACGTCATCATCTTCTGCTGCATCTGCTGTTCGGGCGAAACGGCCGGCGCGGTCGGTGTGAACTTCATTGCCAACACCATCGATATCGCGAAAAGGAATTCGAGCAGGTGCCACGGATCTGCAGCCGACAGGTCTGGCAGCCACAGGAACGATGCCTGGCGAACCTCGAGCGAAACCGTCACGGCCGTATAGAAAGCGATCAGCAGCGGAAACTGCAACAGCATCGGAAGGCAGCCGCCTATCGGCAGTGCGTCCTTCGTCATCTTTAGCTGTTCCATCTGCAGGGCACGCATACGCGGGTCGTCCATCGGAACGCCCTTCTTCTGCATGTCCTTGATCTTGTCCTGGATCTCCTTCATCTTCGGCGCGTTAGCCGACGCTTTCTTGAAGGATTTCGACTGCGACCAACGCAGCGGGAACAGCAGTGAATAGAACAGGAACGTAAAGACGATGATCGCTATGCCGTAATTATGCGTGATCCCGTTGAAGAAATTCAGTGCGTAGAGGATAGGGATCGACAGCGGCTTCGTCATCCATCGCAGCCACCAGTAATTGCTGAAATTGATCAGGTTGACGATGGAGATCGGCCGGCCGACGTCGCTCGACAATTTGTCGCCGAGGTCCGACAGCAGGAAATAATCCTTTGTACCGGTGTAGACCTTTGTTGTTGAGCCGTCCGCATTGATCGGAAGATAGGTCGTCACCAGATGCCGCGTTTCCTGAGTTTTCGGGCTGCGGATCGCCCAATTGATTATGCTGTCGTAAAACGGCCGGGTCTGTACGTCGTATTTCGCGGCCCGGTATTCCAACCCTTGCGACGGCGTCGCCGGTATCGCGACCATCGCGAAATACGCGTCGGCTACGCCCGCCCAATCGACCTTTCCGCTGTCCGCCAACGCTGCCGTGCCGTCGGCACCGTACGTAAACGAATAATTTCCCTGATGCCGCGTTATATCGTCATTGATCGCCGCGACCGCTTCCGATTCGATGTGATAGAAATTATGATTATTGATCTCGTGATCGCCGATGCTGGCGCCGATCAGCAATTTCGTGCCCGGTATCGTCTGGCCGTTCTGCGTTGCCGTTATACCAAGGTCCGCGATAAAGCTGTTCGCCCGAAACACAAAGCTCTTTTTGACCTCGATCCCGGCGGCGTCGGTCAGTGTAAAATCGATCTGCTTTTCTTGCCCGTCAGCCAGCGTGACCGTCTCTTCGGGGATAGAGATCTGGTAATTCCGGTCGTTAAGGATGTTCGTCAGGTTCGCGTCATCAACCGCCAGCCGAAACGGCACGGCACGCGGCGTCTGAGCAAGAGCGTGCTGCGATATCAGCTGCAGCGGTATCTCGTTTCCGGCGGTCGAACCGTCCGCGTAAACTGCAAAATCGCCCTTCGGGCCGTTGTTTCTCAGAATTATCCAGCTTGTTGCAACAGCGCCCTTTGAATCGAGTTTTACTTCATACAGCGGCGATTTGATCGTGATCGTGCGGTTCGGGATAATGTCCGCGGCCGGGACCGTTTCGGGCACCGCCGCCTGTTCGGCCGGAGCTGCCGTCGGCGCCGGAGCGGGCGCCGAATTCGCTTGCTCGGACGTGTTCGCCGCGGTGTTCGAATTATTCGCAGGCGGCGTTGGGGCAAAAAAGTAAGACCACGCGAATAGCACCACCATCGATGCCACCGCTGCGATCAAAAAACGAGACTGGTTCTGATTGTTAGAATTATCCATTACTTCAATTTTGGACCTGGAACTCTGGATATCGGGTTGAAGGACCTTTCCGGGAATGGCCGGATGACAGATTCACCCAATCCAAGTTTCGAAATCTAAGATCCAAAATCACTTCACCGGGTCGTGCCCGCCCTTGCAAAAGGGCTGACACCGAAGTATACGCTTTGCGCCCATCCATGTTCCGCGGATCGCCCCGTATTTTTCCACTGCCTGTCGGCAATATTCGGAACACGAAGGTTCAAATCGGCACGCGGGCGGCAAAAAAGGCGAAAGAAACGTCTTGTAAAGGCTTAACAGATCTAAAACTAAATACTTCACCGCTTTAGTGCCCCGACGTTTCGATCGCCTCTTTCGAGTTCTGATGTTTTAACCTTTGCCGCGATCTGTCGAAATTCCGCAAGCGGACGTTCGAGCTTCACATTCAGCAGGCTTCGCCGAGCGTTCAATACCCAATCGTATCTCGTCGGTATCTCGCCCAGCTCTTTCCGGCTTAATCGAAAGGCCTCACGCAGCAGGCGTTTTGCCCGGTTGCGGTCATGGGCCTTTCCGATCGCCTTTTTCGAAGCCGTAATGCCTATCCTTTGCAGCGTCTTATCGTTGGGCAAAATGAAAACCGTCATAAAACGGCCTTCTATACGCTTGCCATGTTCGTAAACGCGGCGAAATTCGGCGGGCTTGCGAAGCCGTGCTTCCTTCGGCAGGCTAAGGTTTAATAGTGTTGAACCGTTAATCTCTTGCGTCCTTTCGCTCGGCGGCGCTTCAATACTGCGCGGCCGTTCTTGGTCGCCATCCTCGCTCTGAATCCGTGCTTTTTCGCACGGCGACGGTTGTTGGGTTGAAATGTTCTCTTTGGCATATTTACGCTCCATCAAATTCACTCAAAAGTGAAAACTTAAAGTTTAGGGAAAAACCGCCTTTCTGTCAAAGCGGGAACGGCAGTGCCGCCGTCCCTAACGGCTCCTTCTCCCGCCCATTAACCTCCGTTTTTAAGGAACTTTTCCGTTTCGGGGGCCGTTTACGTTACTTCGACCCAACAGGCTCCGGGGCCGCCTGATAGACATTGTCACAAAAGCAGAAAGTTCGGTGTTATTAATTTGAAAAGCAATTCTAAATATAGATGCCATTTTTGAGGAGATTAAGAATGAAAGTAATTTTGGCATGCGCGGCATTATTCTCGCTGTTTTTCGGAGTTCCGGAGGCATCCGCGCAAATGGTCGAATCGCAAAACAAAGACTCAAAGCGCGCCGAAGTGCTGGTAGTCGGCGTATACCACATGGCAAACCCGGAACGCGACGTCATAAATATGAAAAGTGACGACGTCTTAGCGGAAAAGCGGCAGCGGGAAGTAGCCAAACTCGTCCGAATCCTTGCGCGTTTCAGGCCGACCAGGATCGCGCTCGAGCAATCTTCGCAGAAGAACCTCGACGAACGATATGCGAAGTATCGGGCCGGGGAATACACGCTGACCGCAAATGAGGTCGACCAGATCGGGTTGCGAATGGCGAAGACGCTCGGTCACCCGTCCGTCTGCGCTTGCGACGCCGATGGCGAATTCCCTTTCCTGCGGCTCGATAAGTACGCCAAGGCAACCGGCCGCTCGGCCGAGCTCGACGCAATGATGGCGAGCGGCAGAGCCACTGTGAACAAGCAGAGTGAATTCCTGAGCAGCAATACTATCCTTGATACGCTGCTTTTCATGAATTCGGACGAGCAGGTCGCGAGCGACGTTGGGCTATACTATCGAATGGCTCACTTCGGCGAGCCCTACGATTACGCCGGCCCCGATCTTTTGGCGGAATGGTACAGGCGAAACATCCGGATCTTCAATAACGTCGCTAAGCTCGCAACATCACCTGACGATCGTGTGCTCGTTATCTTCGGCGCGGGACACCTGGGCTGGCTCCGACAGGCCTTCGAGGCAGACCCAACATTTCGTCTTCGCAAGCTCGAGGAATTTGTGCCGGACGCGGCACAATAGAATACCAATAAATTCCGGCACTTCCCGGCACCGACTAAGACATTCCCTATGAAGCGACTCCTGATTGTAATGGCCGTGTCCGTTATGTTGATGCTTCTCGCCGTTATCTTGATAAATAACCGGGTCAATTCGTATTCGGCCGGAAAGACCTTCAATGATGTCGAGAGTGTTCCCAACGAATATTCCGTCGCGATAGTTTTGGGTGCCAAAGTCGGACGGGATGGCCTTCCGTCACACATGCTTTACGACCGCGTATTGACTGGCGTCGACCTCTATAAAGCCGGAAAGGCGCGTAAACTACTGATTAGCGGCGGGGAAAATGAGCCCGCCGTGATGAAAACGCTTGCCCTCGAACTTGGGGTGCCTGAGGCCGATTTGATCGTTGATGATCAGGGCACGCGCACCTACGAATCGTGCAGCCGTGCGAGACATGTATTTGGGGTCGATACAGCGGTCGTTGTGACGCAGGATTATCATCTGTCACGATCGCTCTATCTATGCCGGAGTTTTGGCATCGACGCGATCGGCTTAAATGCAAAGCGGCGCGATTACACTCGGGAAGGCTATAATTGGAAACGCGAATACCTCTCGCGCGTTCGGGCCTGGTACGATATCAACTTCAGATCCACCGGCATTAACGTAAGCTGATATTTACAAGCTATCGGATGTCGTTTACTTCGAAGATCGTTTTACGTCCCTCAAAGCGAAGCTCTCCCGCGGTAATTCTCCTGACGGCTTCGACATATGCCGCGTGTTCCTGCTCCAGGATCCTCGCCGATAATGTTTCCACGGTATCGTCGTCCTTCACCTCGACGGTCCTTTGCAGGATTATCGGCCCCGCGTCCAGGTCTTCATCAACGAAATGCACTGTGCAGCCCGAAACCTTCACGCCATGCTCAATGGCTTGTTCCTGTGCGTCCAATCCCGGGAACGAAGGCAGCAAACTAGGGTGGATATTTACGATCCTGTTCGGAAAAGCTCGTATAAAATCGCATGACAGCAGCCGCATATAACCCGCTAGGCACACAAGTTCGACGCCGCGCCGCTGCAATTCCCTCATCAACTCAGCATCGTGCTCTTCGCGCGTGCGACCCTGCCTTTCGATCACGGCGGTTTCGACGCCGCGCGTCCGTGCCTTCTCCAGTCCCGGAGCCGTCCGTTTGTCGCTAATGACGACCGCAACTTCCGAATCTGGTATCTCGCCGTTCCTGACCGCATCGACGATCGCTACCATGTTCGATCCGCGACCCGATATCAAAATGCCAATTTTCATATAGAAATCCGTATTCTCGCATATAGCCTACGCTTCGGTAAAAACCGCATTGAACTGGGCCGGCTTTTCGCGCATAATGTCGTCGGCAGTCACGATCAGAAACTATGAAAACACTATCACTTACCTTGAAATTCGCGGTTTGCGTCGTGTTCGTATTCGCGGCCCTCGGATGCTCGTCGTCGCCCGCGACCGAATCGCCCACCTCCGCTGCAAATGCTTCATCATCGGATGAAACCGCCGATCTGGAAAATCTTGTAAAGAAGGTCACACAGATTCCCGGCAAGACCGTTCCAAAACCCTATAAACCGTACGGTGGGTACATTTATCAACTGGAGCGTCGAGAAGGCGGGGATTTCAAATTTTCCATCGACCCTAAACACGCGAGCGCCACATATACCTTGCCCGCGGCAAATACGATGTTCGTCGCTCTGATCGATTATAAAAAGGTCCCGGATGGCCAATATAAGGTAGAAGATACCGGCGAGTTGGTGCCGGCGTTTCGACGCGATGCCGAGATAACCGTGATCGACCACAGCGTTCCCGCCGTCGTCGTCAAAAAGGTCATCAAAGGCCAGACAATGCGTGAGCGGATGAATTCGGACAAGACGGTCGTCAGGGATCATCAGACGGAAATAATCGGCCCGGAACCGCTTGACGAGATCCGGGAATTCTTTAAATCAATTCCGGAACGAGACAAGTAAGTCTATCTTCACGGTTATTCCATCTAAGCCTAGTTCCAGAACTTCATATCCGGCCAGAGCTGTGCCAAAGGCTTTTTCAGGTCACGGCAGACGAGAATGTTATATCGTTCTTCTCCCATAGAGTAAGGATGTTCAACGCGGTCGTGCTCCTCGACACTTCCGCAGAAACGTCTCGCTCTCTCGGCTGAGAAACCAAGTACGATCATTGTGCTTCCGTCAAACCCGCGCGGGCCCCACATATAATAACTTTGATGCCCGCTGATCGCCTTCGGCATGCCGTACTTCGCTCCGAAATGGTCGATCGCGCCTGCCTGCCCGTAGTTGCTGGTGAATATCGCCGCGCGTTCGCGTTCGTCCGCGGGCAGTGAATTGAAAACCTCGGCAACTTTTTCCGTCATCTCCTCCCAGCCAAACCTGTCGCCATAGAGCTGCGGAAGCGGCCCGCTATGCCCCACCTCTGTCTTCGGCGGCGCGATTCCGAGTGTCTCTTGATACTGGACGAATTTCTCTACCGGCAGTATCGGAACTGCCGCCGGCAGGAAGACGATACCCGCAAAGGCCAGAAGCGCGGCGTAGGCAATTCCAGCCGTCCGCACTAGCCCGAACCGAGAAAACAGCCGCTCCCAGAATACGCCACCGGCGGCAAATAGCATGGGATAAACAGGCACCAGGTAATAGTTCTTCGCCTTGAGCACGATCATCAGCACCAGCACGGCGATGTATGCGATCCCAAGCGTGCGAAATCGCTTACCGCTGCGGTCCGCCAACAGCCACCACAACCCCGCTATCCATACTGGTGCTGTTAGCGGCAGCAAGATAAAAACCTGCTGCCAGAGGAATTCGTGCGGCGCAAGCACGACATTTTTGCCCGTCTCCTGGACATTGCGCAGAAGCTCAAGCGTGGGGAGATCATTGCTCACCTGCCAGATCAAATTCGGCAGGAACAAGACGAACGCGATAACTGCCCCGAGCCAGACGTGCACGCCGCGGAAGACCTTCCGGTCCTGCGTCAGCACGAGCCCGATGACAAACGCGAGCCCGAAGAAGAGCATCGAGTGCTTGTTCATCAGCCCGAGTCCCGCGAACGCCCCGAACAGCAGCCAGTATCGCGGATCACCACGCTTGACGGCCCAGATGTAGCAAAGCACGCAGCCCATCCACAAGACCGGCTCGTAGGCGTTCATCGACAGCAAAAGGTCGATCCCGAGATACACCGGAGCGACCAGAACGCAGAGGCACGCAAGCAGCGTCGCCATGTGCCGCCCGCCGAATTCGCGGACGACAAGGCCTGTCATTACGATCTTGAGCGCGCCCGCAAGCGTGGGCAGCAGATGGATCGCGTAAAGGGAGTCGCCAATTACCGCCCGGCTCGCCCACGTAAGGAAAACGCTCAGCGGTGCGTGGTCAGGATAGCCCCATGCAAGATTGTCCGCGCAGGCGAGAAAATAAAGTTCGTCCCGGAAGTAACCGTAGTTAGCCCCGGCGACGATGTAAATCAAAATTTTTAAGAGTGCAAAAAGGAAGGCTATAAAAATCGGTGCCTGCCAATAGCGCGAAGAGCCGAGCTCAGTTCTCATAGCTCAGTTTACGACAGTAAAGTTTTATTGTTCCGGCTTTAGCCGATCGAGACCATATTCTGGCCAGGTACAACCCGCCCGATCTCAAAGCAACCGCCTAGCTGGGACGTCACGTTTTCTTTGGATTCCTCGGAACAGACAACGACCATCCCGATCCCCATATTGAAAGTCCGGAACATCTCTTTGTCCTCGACGTTCCCGAGTTTCTGCATAATGCCAAAAACAGGAAGTTCCGGCCAGGTGCCGCGCTTTATTTCGACCGAGACGCCTTCGGGCAAGATGCGTGGGATGTTTTCAAGGAATCCACCGCCTGTTATGTGAGCTAGGCCTTTGATCATTCCCGAGTCAAGCAGCGGTCCGATCTGCGGGAGAAAACTTTGATGTGTCGCCAGCAAAGCTTCGCCGACCGTCGCGCCTAGTTCGTCGAGATAAGTATCCGTTTTATATCCGCCAACCTCGAAAAAGAGCTTTCTCGCGAGCGAATAGCCGTTCGTCTGCAGGCCGTTCGAAGGGATTCCGAGCACCGCGTCGCCCGGTGCGATCGACTTCCCGTCGATCACTTTCGACTTATCGACAACGCCGACGATAAATCCCGCAAGGTCGTATTCGCCCGGAGGATAAAAGTCCGGCATCTCGGCCGTCTCGCCGCCGAGCAGCACGCAGCCGTTCTCTTTGCAGGCCCGCGCCATACCCTCGACGACGGAGGCAGTTACGTCCGGCTCGAGCTTTCCGGTCGCGAAATAATCCAGAAAGAACAGCGGACGAGCGCCTTGGACCAATATGTCATTTACGCAATGATTGACCAGGTCCGCGCCCACCGTGTTGTGGATGCCCGTATCGAAAGCGAGCTTTAGCTTTGTCCCTACGCCGTCAGCCGAAGCGACAAGAATTGGATCGGCCATTCCCGGGAACGCAGCCGAAAACATCCCGCCGAAACTGCCGATCTCCGTCAGCGTCCGCTCGTTGAACGTGCTCCGAGCAAATTCGCGGATCTTCGCCACCGCCCGGTTGGCATTATCGATCGAAACCCCCGCGTCCGAATATGAAATTGATTGCGACATATTTGCTAAAGGATAAACCACGTAATAACTCGAAACAACGCGGACAATGCCAAAGCGTTTCGTGCAGTTTCACGTGCCCGCGTGATCGGTATCTGTATTAGGCGACCGAGGCCTGGACCGCGCGTATTCCAAATTCGCGCTTAAGCAGCATATTAAAGTCTTCGTTTGACGCAACCGGCGTTTCGGTTCTTTCCTCGCCCGCCGTCACGATAAATGCTTTGTCCGTCAACGTTTTCCGGCCATCCTTCGTCAGGATCGAA
>JAEZIT010000027.1 GCA_023436495.1 Acidobacteriota bacterium | reverse complement strand
CCATATATACTCGTGCCGCGACATCGAATCCGTCCATCTCAACGTAGTTGACGGCAGTGCCATAGCGATCGAGCAGCGCCGAGGCCGCGATCACGAGCTGAAGTTCGAGATCTTCTGAGTCCTTGATCGCTTTGAGAGCGGTTTTTATTCGGCTGTAACTTGGGCGAGCCGTAATTACAACACAAACTTTTCTAGCCATATGGTTGTTTCGACGCCGTCAGGCCGCGGCTTCCGCTGCCCAGTCAATATCGTCGAGGCTGATCTGCTGGTCCTGCGAGACTTCCTTTCTTAGCCGCTTACCAACTAATTTCGGCAGGTCGGCCGCGGGTAAGCCGCTGCCGGGCTTTTTCAGCAGCAAATGGCCTTCTTCGAGAAGCGTCCCCGCCGAGAGCGAGGTCGCGGCATAGATACTCTTCGTAAATATTTTTCGAAGAGGTTCCAATTCCTCGGCGGCCGCATCCTTTTGGACGGGATTCTCGATCATCCGTTCGATCTCACGAACTCCGACAACAAGCTGCGCTAGCTCGCTCGTCGTGATGGATGAAGCTACGTCCGGACCGAACATTTCACGGCTGAGCGTTATATGGACCTCAAGTACTTCGGCTCCTAATGCTGCTGCGGCGAGGCCTGTGTAGATTTTGCCCGAATGGTCGGACAAGCCGACGGAACAGCCGTATCGGTCCCGAAATTCGTCGATCATATTCAATCCGATCTTTTCCGGCGGACACGGATACGCCGACGTGCATTGAAGTACGGCCAGCGGCGCCGAATATCGCTTTGCGATCGCCACTGCTTCATCAAGCTCGCCAAGGCCTGACATGCCGGATGACAGCATGACTGGCTTTCCTGTCCGGGCAGCGGCCGAGATCATTTGCGAATTTCCGGATTCGCCCGACGCGATCTTCCAGACGTTCATTCCCATACTGTCCAACAGCTCGAATGCCTGCATCGAAAACGGAGAGCTTATGAACAAGAGGCCGCGTGATTCGGCGTGTTCCTTCAGGCCGGCCCATTGTTCCGGAGCGAATTCCATTCTCTGCCAGTATTCATAGCGGGTTCTGTCCTGACGGCTGAATTTGATACGCCAAGGCTCGGCCGGCGTACTCTCCGCAGACGCAATATGCGTCTGAAATTTGACGGCGTCGGCACCAGCGTTGGCGATCGCATCAATGAACGCGTGTGCCTGGCCGAGGCTTCCATCGTGTGTCTGGGCTACCTCGCCGATGATCAGGCAGCGTCCCGGCGACGCATCCGGAAATTGAGCAAGGCTGATATTCCTGAACCCGCGTTTCATATAATATCGGCAAACGACCTTTCCATTCTTCGGAAATAATAGGCGCCTGTTATCAACATCAGCACTGTGGCGGCAGCGGACACGATGACCATTGAGCCAGGCCCGGATCCTGATCCGAGCAGTGCCCAGCGAAATCCCTCGACGACGCCGACCATCGGATTAATGCCGTAAAGTGTTCGCCATGGTTCGCTCAGCATTGAGCTCGAATAAGCGATCGGCGTAGCGAATAGCCATATCTGCGAAAGGAAAGGGACGATATAACGGACGTCTCGGTATTGCACATTCAGCGCTGACAGCCAAACGCTGACCGCAAGCGTGACCGTAACTGTTAGCAAGACAAGAACGGGCAGCCATACGATATTGATCGTCGGCCAGATACCGTAAAATGCCATCATCACGAGAAGTACGGCGAAAGCTATTAGAAAATCGACCACGCCGGCAAGCACCGTCGCGATCGGTATGATCAATCGCGGAAAATAGACCTTTTTGATCAAATTTGAGCTTGAGACAAGACTATTGGTCGCCTGTGTCAATCCATTTGAAAAAAGCGTCCAGGGCACGAGAGCGGCGAACGCAAATATAGGATAGGGAAGCCCGTCTGACGAAAGCTTTCCGAGCTTTCCAAAGAAAATGCTGAATACGACCATCGTCAGGACCGGTTGGATAACTGCCCATAGTACCCCAAGTGCGGTCTGTTTATAACGGACCTTCACATCCCGCCAAACCAGGAAATATAACAGTTCGCGATATTCCCAAAGTTCGCCAAATCTTATTGGTATAAGGCCGCCTGTCGGTGCAATATGCAGGTGGGGCGTAGGGACGGAGATACTTGGAATGATCGGAAAGATCTCGTTTTCTTTTACAGTCATTCAGCTTTCGCTAGCTCAATTTTAATACTTCACCCGCGGTCGCCGCAGCGGCTTCGTTTGCAGATTCGTAATACCCATATCTGCTGTAATTGGTGCGGCGGAGCGGAATGCCGTTGACGACCATTCCAACCACGTTCGCGCCGACGTTCTGCAGGATCTTCTTCGTCTTAATGACCGACTGACGCAAACTCACCTCGTCGCGAACGACGATGATCACCGAATCGACCATGGTCGAAAGGATCGTGCTGTCAGCAAAGTAAAGCACGGGCGGAGAATCGATGACAATATGCGAATAGCGCCCGGAAAGCCGTGACAGCAGCGTTTTCATCTCTTCGGAAAATAAAAGGTTCGCCGGATTTACGGTTCTTTCACCGCCCGTAAGAAAATCCGGTTCGCCATCGGAGCCTTTATAAATGATCTGGTCGAGCAGTTCGTCGGTCATTTCCTTGGTAGCCAGAAGGGTCGTAAGCCCTTGCTCGTTGCTAATGCCTTTTAGCTGGTGGACGCGCGGGCATCGGAGGTCCGCATCAACTACTAGCACCTTTTCGCTTCCTTTAATGAGGCTTTGGGCGAGATTCACTGCAGTAACGGTCTTTCCTTCGCCTTCTTCTCCGGAAGTTACTAGGATCGTCCTTGGCGGGCCACCTGCGGTTGAGAGCATCAGATGCGTGCGCAGCTGCAGGAATGCCTCACGGAATTGCGGCCCAGCGAATTCCTCGCTGTTGCTGTAATCGCGCTGCCGGCCATTTCGCCGCAAAAGGGAGAGCCGCCCGGGCAGGATACGTCTTCTTAGCGATCCCGCCGCTTCGGGAATTGCCGTGAGTACCGGCAGTCCAAGTGATCTTTCGATCTCGTCCGAATTGTGTACGGTGTCATTTAGCCATTCAAGCAGGAAGGCTATCCCGATGCCGGCACCTAGCGACAAAAAGAACGCCATAATAACGTTCTTTCTGCGTTCCGGCCCGATCGGCGAACCGGGCACGGCCGCACGATCGACTACGAGCACATTATTCGGCGTGTCGTTCAGAATGACGTCGTTCTCTCTCGAACGCTGAAGCAGGGAATCGAGCAGCTGTTTGTTGGTATCGATCTCTTGTTGAATGATCTTATAATTGATCGATGCCTCGTTTTGCCGGATCACTTCGGCACGCTGCTGTTCGAAATTCGCGCGAAGCTCGCGTTCGCGTGAGAGTGCGTCGTTCAGCTTCTCCTGAATCCCGGCGATCTGTACGCCCGACACACGCTGCCTGCTTGCGTTTAGCTGAGCTTCAACACTCTCGATCTGCTTTTTGGTCTGAACGACCTCGTACCATTCTTCTGTATATTCGGTTCGAAGCTGGGCGAGCTTTTGCCGGAGCGTGTTTAGTTGCGTCTCAAGGCCGGACGTCTGTGCGTCGCCGATCGCCGCCTGCGAAGATCTCATTTGGTTTTGCAGAGCGGCTTGGTATGCGGACTGGGCATTGATCCTATCGTTCTCAGCTTGCCCGAGTTGCGTGTTCAGTGCCGTTAATCGCTGTACTACCGTGTTTTGGTCAGCGTCGAGCGAAATTATCTGATTATTCCGGGCGTAATTCATCAGCCGTTCCTCGCCCGAACGAATCTCGGCCTGTAGTTCCGCGATCCGTTTCTGCAGGAAATCCCCGGCAGAAGCATTCGACTGTACCTTCAATTCCAAATTCTGCAGGACGTAAACGTCGCCGATCGTATTCACGACCTTTGCAGCGGTTGCCGGGTCCTGGTGGATAAATTCGATGTCGATCAACCGGGTTTCACGGTTGCTAGTGCGATTATCCTTGACCGGCGTTATTGCGAGCGAGGATCTGACGGCATTGACCCAGCCTGCATATGCCTGTGTTTCTTCGTCCGGATCCAGAGATTTATCTGCCGTGAGCGGAAGGATGTCTGGAGCCTTCACAGCTTCAGGACTGTCCTCAGAATCTTGGTTTCGAGGCGCGAAGCCGAACATCCGCTGAACATTCTGCCAAACCGAATAGTTCTTCTTCGCCTGAGGATTTTTGAAGTCCTGGTTATTTTGTAGGTCCAGCGTCTTGATGACGCGACGCAAAAGGCCCGGGCCCTCAAGGATCTGGAGCTGCGTCGTAAAATATGCCGGATCTGCGACCGGATTGCTCACGATGATCGACCCGCCGTTGCCGCGGCCGGCCATCGCTGGGTTAGTCTCCGCGTTGACCTGAACGCGTGCCGTGGCTTTGTAATAATCAGGCTTCTGTGCCACGTAAACGATTGCGGCGGCAGTTGCGAGGATATTGATACAGAGAATCAACGGCCAATGTTTGACGAGCGCCCGAAGCAGTTTTCGGAATATATTTCCGTCGCCGTCCGAGCCCTGGCTGTCGTGGTAACCGTCGTAGTATGGTCCTTCGATCTCGGCGGGAAATTGGGAATCGACGGTTGCGAGCTCATTCGCCGGCGATACTTCGTTGAGTCTTTTCATACGCACATTCGGCACCGCCCGGTCGAGGCGGCGGTGTGGTTACGGAATTATTACAGGCACTCGTGTTACGGCCGGAACTACCGACCGCATAATATCTTTCAGGAATTTTCTCGCACCGGACGGCCCGGGGACATCTATTACATCGTTTGCCTGTAAAAGAATATCTTCCTGCTTTCGAGCTTCGATGTCCTTCAAATTCGCGACGATCTCGGTCTTCGTCAGTGTTCCCGGCACTTGCCGCGAGATCTTGATCTTATCGGTCTTGGCCCCGGCCGCCGTTCCGCCGGCCATTGCGATCGCGCGTGTCAGTGTGACCGGTTCTTTAAGGTTCACGGTCACTGCGGCCTTCACATTTCCGATCACATAGGCTTGCTTGACATCGGCTTCGTCGATCCGGATCACGTCGCCGGGCTGGACCGATAGATTTGCATCCTCACTGCCATTTAGCAGCGACGCGAGCGGTATCGAAATGATCTCCTGCTGGCCATTTTCGCTTGTCGCAGAGGAGCCGTTACCTGCGACCGTAAGGACGCCGCATTGCCTGGCTGTCAGGTCGCGGATCACCTGCAGCTCGGGCCCCGCATTTTGGGTCGGTCCATTCACGAACGTAAGCAGCTCCAACAGACGCATCGGACGCTGCAGCCGAAACCGGCCTGGTGATACAACGGCGCCAACCACTGCAACGTAATTTGCGTTGAATTCCGTTACCGACACATATATTTGTGGGTTGAGAATGTATTTCTTGTACCTGCGGGTAAGATCGTCGGCGAGCTCCTGTTCGGTCATGCACGCGGCGGGTATTGTCCCCTCTATCATCGGCATTTGGATAGAACCGTCGTTTCCGACGCGGACAGCGTCCTGCGTCAGCAGCGTCTGTTTGAGCACGAGGACCTTCAGAACGTCCCCCGCCCCGATCCGGTAATTGGCGGCAGCGTCACTCGGTTCCGGCAAAGCCTGTGACCATACGGCAGATGCCAAGATCATCCCTAGTACGGCAACGAAAAAAACCGATTTCCCTCGATCGAGAACAAATCCTTTCATCTCTCGTATCCGTCGAATGTGTCGCATCTTCTATTTGTTGTTGCTGCGGAAGCGCCGTGAATACAATGCCTCACGAAGGTGGTTAGGATGAGCAAGATTCAGGACCGTATTGCTTATGATCACGGTTTTCTCTTCGTTCGCCCGAGTGAATCGCCCGGTCAGCGGGAAATCACCCTCTTTTACGATCACGCGTTCGCGGACCCATTGCCAGAACTGATTCTGGGTTGTCCAATACTCCTTTCCATCCTGGCAAACGATGAGGGCATTCTTTTTCTTTCGCTTAAGGTCCTTTCGCTCCTTTCGCTGCTGTTTCTTTTGGGTCGCCTTACTCTCGTTCATACGTTTTGTTGCAATACAGTGCGATGGCAGAACCTATAATTTCGTCCTGCCTAAAACCATAAAGGAAATCTCGCCGGGCGAGACGTGCAGGCGGCAATTCATATTATTGGCTGCCACCGCGTGAGTTGTTTCCACCGCATTCGGCGGCAAGTCTTATACTTCGGTCCGCATACCTATAAATCTAGTCCAACCTGTACATCTGTACATCGGAAGAAGATATAGTCCGCGTAGGCTAATAGGACTAGACGCAGCTTGCGGTCATTCGAAATTGCTGAATGACGGCAAATTTGCGACCGGAATTTCAACGAGCTTCTCCTTGAATGCATGAACTACCAATTCGAGCCGGCTGTTGACCTTGAGCTTTTCAAAGATCGAGGTAAGGTGATGGCGAACGGTTGTTTCGGTGATGAACAGATTGTCCGCGATGACCTTGTTTTTCATGCCTTGGCAAATAAGCAGCAAAACCTCGCGCTCGCGGTCGGTGAGCACGGCGCAGTTGTAAGAATAAAGTTTTTCCGGCATGGATTTCTTTTCGTTCACCAACTGTTTGATCGTATCGCCCATCAGTCGCCGGTCGAACCACATATCACCTTCGCTGACCTGTCGGATAGCATTGATCAGAACGTCTGCCGTCTGCTCCTTCGATACGAGTCCGTCGACCCCGAGCAAAAGGTACCTCTGCAGCTTCTCGGGGCTTCGGGAATTCGTTAAAACGATAGTCGGTGTGTCCTGCGGAAGGGAAGTTAGAAAAGCCTCGAAATGGTTGTCGTCGATCTCCGCTGATTCGATGAGAAGGATGGCGGGCTTAACTTTGTTTAACAACCCCGCGGCCTCGGCAAGATCAGCCGCTTCGCCCACGACCCGGATGTTCTTCTCGGTTTCCAGAAGCATCTTAAGTCCGTTGCGAAAGATCAAGTAATCCCCGACGATAATGATCCTGATTTCATTTCTAGCGTCCATATAGATTTGATCTCTGTCCAATTCGGGATCCAGTGTTCATGAACCCGATATGGTATGAATGTGCCGACGATGGCGGGCCATGCTTTGGCAATCGTCGACCACGTAATCCGTGACCGCCCGATATGTGCCTGCGTGGGGACCCGCGAATTGCTCGGCGTCCCGTCACCGTGTTGGTACTGATAATGTTTTCGTGCCTATGAGACTACACTTTGCGGCGTGTAGCTAAATCGAATAAACGGACAATCTTTTTCACTGCAAGGATAATATTGTCCTTATACGGCCATATACATTTGTGTTGCACCCGTTACACAAATAGCCGGCCCGGTTCAGTGAGGTAGTTGAACCGGGCCGGCATGTTGGCGAGGAGTGATCACACTGTTGAAGCTGACGGCTGAACGATCCGCTGCCGATATGCGTAAATAGCGAGATTTAGCCGGTCTTCGATATTAAGCTTTCCGTAGATCGAGCTGAGGTGATGGCGAACGGTCGCCTCGCTGATAAAGAGTTTCTTAGATATCTCTTTGTTCTTCATTCCGTATCCGATCATACGCACAACTTCGAGTTCGCGATGCGTCAGATCGTCATTGTACAGTGATCGCGAACGCGGAGCGGCGCCTTCAGAGCCGAAGTTTTTGCCTAGAAGCTGCGCGATCAATTTCTGATTAAGCCACACTTCGCCTTCCGAAACCTGGCGAATCGCCCGAACCAGGACCTTTGTGCTTTGATTAGTTCCGACGATACCTGTGACACCGATTTTAAGTGCTGCGGGCTGATCAAGCTGGCTATCGGGGCTCGAGAGAATTACGACCTTTGTCTGAGGGACGGCCTTGAAGAGGTCTTCAAGCATTTCCAGATTCTCGCCCTCGTTCTTTAAGAGACAGAGCAATACTACATCCGGAGCGTTACGATTGACGGATCGGAGCAGATCTTCGCGGCCGCCAACCGTGTCGATCACGGACAGCTGCCGATCATCATCCAAAAGTGTGTGCAGGTACGTCCGGTCAAGGGTCAAGGTTGCGAGGACGGTTACTTTTGTGGTCTTTCGTGAAATATTTGGGAAAATTGTGTGCATGATATGCATCTCCTTACATTTTAAGAGCCGTTAACCTTAACTGAGCGAACCGTCGCGGCCGATACCGCAGGGCCTTCAAGCCTAGTTATTTCGGCGATTTGCGGCACCTCGACGGCGGCCCGCTGCTACATCTCAGCGGGCAGAAATATACTATTCAAACGACAATGACCAATTACTTTATAGGTTAGCCAATCCTTCGCAAATCTTGTGCCAATGCCGAAAAATGTGCAAACCATTGGGATAATCGGACAAGCAGGCAAAATCTGCGATGGGATGTATGTGTAATTAATTGTAAAATTACCCATTGGAGTGAGTGAAATTTCCCACTGCAATTTGCCTGTTCATCGGATATTGAAGCTGTACAAATATCCTATTGTGGAAATCCTTCGCGACGACAGACATGCCAGAACGAGCGATTCAAAGAGGCAGACATGTCTACTACTAGTTAGGAGACACTGCCCACGGCGGTTTTTGCGGATTATCGTGCTGGAAATTAAAAAAGCTTCCGGCAGAAAGCCGAAAGCTTTTGAAATATAATGGTCGGGGCGAGAGGATTCGACCCTCCGACCTCACGGTCCCGAACCGTGCGCTCTACCAGGCTGAGCCACGCCCCGACAGGTCAAGTAACAAAGTGTAGGTTACATGAGGATT
>JAEZIT010000020.1 GCA_023436495.1 Acidobacteriota bacterium | reverse complement strand
GGGCGGGTGGGCGCGCGCGGCGCGCCACCCGCGCGCCGCCACGCTGCGGTTTCCTGCCGACGTATATCTCGAAGGCGGCGACCAGTATCGCGGCTGGTTCAATTCGTCGCTAATGTGCGGCCTCGCCGCTCATGACGAATCTCCTTATCGCCAGATCATCACGCATGGCTGGGTCGTCGACGGCGAAGGTAAAAAGCAGAGCAAATCGCTCGGTAATGTCACTTCCCCGATGGAAATCATCAATAAATCCGGGGCCGAGATCCTGCGTCTCTGGGCGGCAGCGGTCGATTATACCGAAGACGTCCGCTGCTCAGACGAGATTCTTTCACGGGTCGTCGACGCCTATCGCAAGATGCGCAATACGCTTCGCTACGCTCTCGGCAATCTCGACGGTTTTGACCCGGCGTCCGACTCGGTTCCGGTCGAAAGAATGTTGGAGATCGACCGATGGGCTCTCGTGTCTCTGGACGAGGTAACGGGAAAGATCTTAAAAGGGTATGAAGTCTACGATTTCCAGGCCGCCTACAATGCCGTTTATAACTTCTGTACGGTAACGCTGTCGGCGCGATATTTCGACATCATCAAGGACCGCCTTTATATCATGGCGCCGAAGTCTGAGGCACGTCGCTCGGCGCAAACAGCCCTTTATCGGATCGCCGACGAGCTATGCCGGCTACTGGCGCCGATGCTAGCCTTTACGGCGGACGAAGCTTGGGAGAACCTGCCTGCACGCGAAGTTCCGTCCGTCCACATGGCGGAATTTCCAAAGGCGGAAGCTGCTATCGATGCCGATCTTTTGTCGAGTTGGGAACGCATTTTCGCGATCCGCGATGAAGTGCTGAAGGCCCTTGAGGATGCGCGAAACCAAAAACGCATCGGGTCGTCGCTCGAGGCAAAGGTCATCCTGAACGCCGATTCGGAAACTACGCGTTTCCTATTGGATTACTATCCGGAGCTTCGATATATCTTTATCGTTTCACAGGTCGAGGTTCATGAGGGCGATAAATTCTCCGTCGCCATCGAAAAGGCCGATGGCGAAAAATGCGAGCGGTGCTGGAATTATTCGACACGCGTGGGCGAAGTTGAAGAATATCCAACTGTCTGCGAACGCTGTGTCGAAGCTTTGGCCGAGATCATACGTTTTGCGGCAGCGTAGTTGACGGGCAGCAATTCAAATGCGGCATCTGCCGCGGTAAATTTGAGCATCCAACAATAGAACGCAGTGACGAAAAAAGATCTTATTTGGAAACTCGCATACTTGGCCATCGGCGCGGGAGTTTTCCTTATTGACCAGATGACCAAGGCGTGGGCGGTCCGCCGCCTGCGTTTCGGAGATGATATCCCAGTCATACAGGGTTTTCTGAATTTCGCTTACGCGCAGAACACAGGGGTTGCGTTCAGTATGCTCGATGATCACGGCGATACAGGCCGCTGGGGTCTTTCGGCGGTGGCGATGATAGCGGGCGTACTCGTGCTTTATTTCTTTTGGCGAACGCCGCGAAGCGACGACCGTGTGCTCGGTTCGCTGGTCTTGCTGCTTGCCGGCATTGCCGGAAACGTCACGGACAGGCTGCGGCTCGGGTTCGTTATCGATTTTATCGACGTGCAGTTTGGCAACTGGCATTATCCGACCTTCAACGTGGCGGACATGGCCATTGTCATGGGGGCCGGACTATTGATCCTCGACATGTTCTTGACCAAGAAAAAGAAAGAGGACAGTCCGACGCCGGTTAAAGGATCATAGATGTACCCAGAATTATTCCGCATCGGAAGTTTTCCCATCACGACTTACGGCATTTTTCTCGCGGTCGGGATGCTGCTTGCGCTGTACGTCGCATCGCGGCTCGGCGCACGCGATGGGCTTCCGCGCGAGCGGATATACGACCTCGGGCTTTGGATACTGATCGGCGGACTGCTCGGGTCGAAGATCCTGATGTTCTTTGTCGAAGATAATGTACAGATCTTCACGCTTGATTTCCTTCGTTCCGGCGGCGTTTACTACGGCGGTTTCCTGGGCGGCTTTATTGCGCTCGTTGTCCTGATCCGATTCTATAAACTGCCGTTCTGGAAGGTCGCCGATGCTTTTGCGCCCGGCGTTGCGCTTGGGCAGGCGTTCGGCCGTCAAGGCTGTTTTGCCGCGGGCTGTTGTTGGGGCAAACCGACCGGCCTGCCTTGGGGTGTCCATTTTACCGAGGCCGGTCACGATTATACCGGCGTCCCGATCTACGGTCCCGACGGCAGCGATCTTTACCTGCATCCGACACAGCTCTACGAATCGTTTTTTATGGCGGCTGTGTTCTTACTGCTCATCTACCTTCATCGAAAGAAGAAATTCGACGGACAGGTGCTGATCGCATACGGCATAATCTACGCACTGTTTCGGTTCCTCATTGAATTTGTTCGTGACGACCCCCGCGGTGACCTTTTCGGTTTGACGACTATGACGGGGCTTTCTACGTCACAGATAATCAGCCTGGTCGTTGCTGCCGGAGCCATTATTTTTATGTTCATGCGATTGCGAAAAGCTTCGGGACAGACGGCCGGCGGCGCATAGACCAGGCACAGAATTGACGAACGACCCTTCATCATTCACGTTCACTGCCGGAGACGCGGACGCAGGATTGCGGCTCGATGCGTTACTCGCTCAAAAGATCGACGGATGGTCGCGTTCACGGCTGCAGCGATTAGTTGAGAACGGAGATGTTCTCGTTAATCATAAGGTAGCCAAGCCATCATATAAGCTCCGCGCCGGCGATGAGGTCGATGTCGAACTTTCCGACGAACCCGCCGCACGCTTCGAGCCGGAAAATATACCGCTCAAGATAGTTTACGAAGACGATTTTCTGGCCGTGATCAACAAGCCCGCGGGAATGGTCGTTCACCCCGGAGCCGGCGTTCATAACGGCACTCTTGCGAATGCATTGGCTTATCATTTTGGGATCGAAGCAATAAGCATCGATGCGTCCGCGGACGAACAATCAAGGATAAGGGATCTGAAATCAAAGATCGGGATCGTTCATCGTCTAGACAAAGACACTTCGGGCCTAATTGTTGTCGCGAAGGATGACGAAACCCACGAAGCATTATCTGCCCAATTCAGTGGCCGGGAAGTTTACAAATCATACGTTGCTCTGGTTCACGGCAGCGTTGCCGCGAGTACCGGCAGGATCGAGCGTCCCATCGCGCGCGACCGCTGGCACCGGACGAAGATGACCGTTGCAGCAGACGGCCGGCATGCCCTCTCAAAATGGAAGGTTCGTCAGCGATTTGAAAAATTCACACTCCTGGACGTGGAGATCATGACCGGCCGAACGCACCAAATCCGCGTGCATCTCGCATCTGTCAATCATCCCGTCGTCGGCGACGAAACCTATAACGAAGGCCGCGATAACAACATTGCCGATATAAAGATCAAACAGGCGGTCCAAAGACTCGGCCGCTTTTTCCTGCACGCCGAAAAGCTGTCGTTTGTTCATCCGGAGACAGGAGAGCGCCTTTCGTTCAGCTCCGGGCTTCCCGACGAGCTTTCCCAGCTGCTGGAGCTACTTTAAAAAGAAAAAGAGCCGCTTTTGCCTGCGGCTCTTTTCATGACTTCATGCTCACCATTTCTGACATGAAATGCTAGACTTATAACATTCGAAAATCGCCTTAAATTTAATCTCGGCAGGCAGAGGTTCGCGGTCATTTCCAAGCGTTAAGTGCAGAAATGCATCCGGTGCTATCGACCCGCCGCCCGGCTCGCGAATTGCTTTTGCAGCAATATAAGGCATTTGAGTCGGGTCGTCTTCACCACGTACCTTTAGCCGAACCAATTGCTCCCTCGCAAGTGTCAAAATATCTCCTGTTGTTTTGATGATCGGGGTGCCGTCAAACGAGGTGCCGTTTCTCGCCTCAAATCCGGCAAGTATTCTTCGTCCCTCATCGGTACCCGCCTTCTCCGTATATTCGACCAGTATTACCACGGCCAGCCCCAGCGGGTTATTCTTGAAATAGTTTTCACCGATCTCCAGCAAAGCCGCCTGACGTTCCCAACCTTCCCTAATGACGCTTGGGAAAAAATATATCGGTGAGGCGTTTGCCAGATTCTCCGCATAAGTACCGGCCCGGTCGTCCGAGAAGGCGTCCTTGCCGAAATTGCCGTATTGGTTCCAGTAGATCAACGCGCCGTCCGGGCCATATGCCGGATGCGTCTCTGTTATACGAACACCGCGGTGATTCGGATCGTCGTTGTGATCGAACACTGACATGCCATCGGCACCGCTTCGCCGACCCTTTATGAGATCCGCGGCCACCCCGTTATCTTTATAGTATTTGTCCGAAAAATCGAACGGCCGGAGCTCTTCCTTGTAAATGTTGTCGAATAAGCTGGCTTTTTCAACGACCTTGAACTGCGCGTCGACGGCGCCAGGAATGATGAGCATGATTGCTGAAGCGAATATGAACAGAGTATTTGTGATTGTAAAAGTTCTCATTATTTCTACCATCCTTTTTTGGTTTTTGCCCTCCATCGAATCTGACAGTGTCTTCGCCTTACTAAAAAAGACACCGCAATACCGAAATATTCGAAGGTATTTCGCCGAACCGCGGTTTTGTGCGAAAATTCCTAAGACTCGACAATAAAACCTGCAAATTCAGATCTGTTCGAAATTATGAGAAAGCTATCAATTCTGTTTGTCTTCTCCGTTTTTCTTGTATCAGCGTCTGCGGCCCAGACCAACGATATAAACATCATCCCGAAGCCGCGCTCGGTCCAGCTCGGTGAAGGCGATTTTACGCTCGACGCCCAGACGCGCATAGTCGCCAGATCTTCGGATAAACAAACTGCAAAATTTCTCCAGGAGATTTTGAAAACCAGTCACGGGATCGAACCGAAGATCGTCGCCCGAGCATCCGGCAAGGTGACTGAGATAGCCCTTTCTACCGGCGATAACGCATCGACAGAAAACGACGGTTACCGTATCGAGGTGACATCGGATCGGGCAACCCTGTCCGCCCCGAGTTCCGACGGTCTGTTCTACGCGGTCCAGACCTTTCGCCAGCTCATTCCGGTCGATGCTAAAGGTTCGGCGGCTGTTCCGACCGTTACTATCGACGACGCGAACCGATTTCGCTACCGCGGCATGCACCTCGACCCAAGCCGGCATTTCTGGCCGGTAAGTTTCGTGAAGAAGTACATCGACCTTATGTCGCAGTATAAATTCAACACGTTCCATTGGCATTTGACCGATGACCAGGGATGGCGGATCGAGATCAAGAAGTACCCGAAGCTCACCGAGATCGGCTCGAAGCGGCCGGAAACCGTTAAGGAGCGCAACCTTTCGCCATACATCGGCGACGGCATTCCGGTCGAAGGCTTTTATACGCAGGAAGACATCAAAGAGGTCGTTAAATACGCCAAGGAAAGGCACATTACGGTCATTCCCGAGATTGAATTGCCGGGCCATGCCTCCGCCGCGTTGACAGCCTACCCACAATTTGGGTGTAAGTCTGATTACCAATACAAGGTCCAAACAACTTGGGGGATCTTTAAGGAAGTATTCTGCCCGACCGAAGAAACATTCAAATTCTTAGAAGACGTGCTGACGGAAACGATCGCGCTGTTCCCTGACTCGCCCTATATACATATCGGCGGAGACGAAGTGCTCAAGGACCATTGGAAAGAATCGGCGTTCGTTCAGGAATTAAAGCAGAAGCATAACCTGAAGGATGAGCACGAGGTGCAAAGCTATTTCGTGCAGCGGATGGAAAAATTCGTTAATTCAAAGGGCAAAAAGATCATCGGCTGGGACGAGATCCTTGAGGGCGGCCTTGCGCCGAACGCGACCGTTATGTCGTGGCGCGGCATGAAAGGAGGCATCGAAGCCGCAAAAGCCAAACACGATGTAATCATGACGCCGACCGATTTCGTATATTTCGATTATGGCCAAGGCGACCCTGCATACGAGCCCCTAAATATTGGCTCGTACGTGCCGCTGTCAAAGGTTTACAGCTTTGATCCCGTTCCGCCGGAGCTGACCGCCGAAGAAGCAAAGTACGTCATCGGTGGCCAAGCCAACTTGTGGACCGAATATATAAAGACGCCGTCGCACGTCGAATATATGGTGTTTCCGCGAATGCTCGCTCTGAGCGAGGTATTGTGGTCGGAGCCGGATTCGAAGAACTATGCGGATTTCATGGTTCGGTTAGGTGCGCATTTCGCACGACTCGATAAACAGAATGTGAATTACCGCATCCCGGAACCCGCGGGCCTCACGAATGTCATCGTCGGCAACGACGGCGCGGCCGTTATCGAACTCACCAAGACCACGCCCGGTTCAAAGATAATTTATACCGTTGACGGTGCTCCACCGGATGACAATTCCGCCGAATATACAAAACCGATCCGTATCGAACTGCAGCCCGGCGGCATGACGGAGCTGAAGACCGTGGTCATCACTCCGGCCAGCCGCCGCAGCGCAATATACAGCGCCGTCATCGTCCGCCGCGACATGCGCGAACCCGATAAAACTGACGCGGCCAAGCCCGGCGTCAACTTCAAATTTGAGGTACCGAACGAGAACCCTGATCTTAAAAGTGCGGCGGAGGTCGGAGAAACGCGTTCGATCCTCCTAAACCAATTTGCACAGCGCTTCGACCTAAAAAAGCCGTTTACCGCAACCCTTGACGGGTATTTCAAGGTCCCCGCGGACGGCATCTACGAACTCCAGCTCGATACGACCTGGGACGCGGCTTTATATCTTGGCGACGAGAAGCTCATTGACGACGCGGGCACGAAAGACAGCAAGAAACGCTCGGTTATAGTTCCGCTGAAGGCAGGCTTGCACAACATCTCGCTCCGTTACAACCATCGAGGAGGCGATCACAACTTCCGCTTTCGCTGGGGTATCAAGGGACAGGGCCTTAGGCAGGCGTACGGCGCGGAATTTGTTCACTGATCGAATGTGTCACATGTGACACGTTATTTTAAATGTGGTACGTACCACATTTTTAAAATTTGCATATGAAAAAGACTGCGTTCGCGTTCCTCACTTTGTTTTTCGTCGTATCTGTGGCCGGACAGGTCCGTGACCTCACACGCTACGTCAATCCCTTCATCGGCACAGGCGGGCATGGACACACGTTTCCCGGAGCCACAGTACCGTTCGGCATGGTACAGCTCTCGCCCGACACGCGCATCGACAACTGGGATGGATCCAGCGGTTATCACTACTCCGACGACGTCATCTACGGCTTCTCGCATACGCATCTGAGCGGCACGGGCATTCCGGACGGCTGCGATATTTTGTTCATGCCGACCGTCGGCGAAGCGCAGTTCTTTGCAAAGGAAGGCGACAAATCGGTCAACGGTTACGCTTCAAAATTCTCGCACGCGAACGAAAAAGCCGAGCCTGGTTACTACTCGGTAAAGCTCGTTGATGACAATATCCATGCCGAATTGACCGCGACAGAACGAGTTGGATTCCACAGATATACTTTTCCAGAAAATAGAATTCCTCGTGTCCTTCTGGATATTAATTGGCGGGACAAATTACTTGATGGGAAATTCTCTATTACGCCAAATCGCAGAGGTATCCAAGGCTATCGCGAGTCTTCGTCTTGGGCAAAAAGCCAAAAGGTCTATTTCGTCGTTGAGTTTTCGAGCGAGTTTGAGTTTATGCCCACTGTTCAACATAAGAACGGTGAGATATGGACACCGGAACGATTCGCTAAATCGGATTACTTTCCAATAGATCCGATCAGAGCAAACTTCAGCTTCAAGAATGTTAGAGATCAACAGTTAATGGTAAAAGTCGCGATCTCCTACGTCTCGATCGAAGGAGCCCGCAAGAATCTCGCTGCCGAGCTTCCCGGCTGGGATTTCGACAAGGTGCGGGCCGAGGCGAGGGCGGCGTGGAACAAGGAGCTTTCGAAGACAGAAGTCTCCGGCGGCACACCCGAGCAGACTACGAATTTTTATACGGCTCTGTACCATACGATGATCCACCCGAACGTCTTTAATGACGTCGACGGGAGATACAAGGGACATGACGGGAAGATCCATCAGTTGCCCGGCTATGCGGCTCAGCCGCCCTATTTGCGGCGAAGCTTTGCTT
>JAEZIT010000016.1 GCA_023436495.1 Acidobacteriota bacterium | reverse complement strand
TTTTTTACCTTTATGCTATTTGTTATCGGCTTGGCGGTGGTTTTCTTTGATCAATTTCTAGTAGTCCGGATGAGCGAGAAAATGTATCCTCCGCCCGTCAGCACGGTGGACGAACCGATCCTGGATCGCCCGGGCGATGACCTGTGAAAGTAGAACAAGAAAGACTCGTCGAACAGGCGAAGTGTTTTCCATTCGACTCTTAGGCAGAAAGCTCGCGCACACCTTCTTTCAAGACGGATAGCAGAGTGTCTACCGTCTTAAGATGCGTCCGGAAGGCCAGGCACGCGAAGCGCAGCATGTAATCTCTGTTGAGCATGGTCGATGAGATAAACGTGCGGCCATCCGCGACGACGTAGTTCAACAGAGCTTTATTGAAGTCGTTCGCGTCACCAGACTCGGGCAAGTAGCGGTAAATAACTACTGACAGTTCCGGCTCGATACGCGTCTCGAAGCCAAGCTTTTGGATCTCCTCGTAAAAATATTTCGCGAGGAGCAGCTTCTCGTCTAGCGCATTCCGGAACGGGGCAACACCGTGCAATTTCAGTGGCAGCCACAGTCGAAGTCCCCGAAACGGCTTTGTCAGTTCGATGGACATCTCAGCCGGTGACGGTTCGTCGTCGGACGAGACCGCATCCTGCATATAGTTCGCGGTATAGTAATGCGCCGCGGTCAGAGCAGCCTTGTCTTTTACAAGTACAACTCCCAGCCCGTACGGCAGAAAGAGCCCTTTATGCGGGTCGATTGCCACGGAGTCGGACGTTTCGATACCTACGAGCTTCCGCTTCCCTTCTTCCGTAAGTACAAAAAAACCGCCGTACGCAGCGTCGATATGATACCAAAGGCCGTAAGTCTTCGCGATCGTGCCGATCTCCGTGAGCGGGTCAATGGCACCGACGTCCGTCGTCCCCGCGGATGCGACAACGAGGAACGGATTTAGACTCGACTCAATATCAAACCGTATCATGCTCTCCAGTTCGGCGGCGATCATCCGGTATCTTTCATCGACCGGTACCGTTCGCACAACGCATTCGCGCAGTCCGGCGATTCGTATCGCCTTGTCCACGGAATGGTGAGCCTGATCCGAAAGGTAAATTACCGAATGTTCGACCTTTGCCGCCGTAACTCCTTTAGCGTCACGTGCCGTCACAATTGCGGTCAGGTTGGCGATACTGCCGCCCGACGCAAGATTTCCTGATGCGGATTCCGGATAGCCCACTAACGAGTTCATCCAGCGGATGAGCATATTCTCCATCCGGACCGCTCCCGGGCTTGCATAAAATACGCCCGCGTAGCGGTTGAATACGTCCGCAAGATAGTCGCCCAACGCTGAGTAATAGATCCCGCCGCCCGGGATATAGGCAAGATGACCGCCCGAAGCCGGATTCAACCCCGGCTCGTCGACATTGTCGCGAAGAAGTTCGATTGCCGTTTCCACCGCAATACCCTGTTCTTCGATCGGCGAATCGAGCAGCCCCGCGCCTTTGTCGTTTGTAACGTTATACGCATTGATACCGTCTATCCGCGAAAGGAACCCCTCCGCATACTCCACGACCCGTTCCCGCACTCCTGCCCGCTCATCGGCGTCCGGCTCGAGCCTCCTCGATCGTTCTTCCAGTTCCAATATTCGTTCCCGCATCTCTGGATAGTTTATCGTAAAATAAAAGTCAAAGCCTCTCTCGGCTCAATTGACGCGATCGCCGCGAAGAGAATTCACCGCTGATACGGTTTTATGTAGAACACCCGCACCGAGACATATGAAACCAAACAACAAACGGGGCTTTCGAATTTATTCGAAAGCCCCGTAATTGATGGTCGGGACGGCGAGATTTGAACTCACGACCTCTCGCACCCCAAGCGAACGCGCTACCAGACTGCGCTACGTCCCGATATGTCGAATTTTAAGATTAGTTAGGCGGCGGGAATTTGTCAAACCTCAATAATTCCTGAGGTGGTTTTCGGCCTCGCGGGTCTGGTCGGTCTTTAACATTTCGCGGAGTTCAAGAAGCTGAGAAGCAAGCGATTTCAGGGCTTCCCGCTGCTCCGAGGTCAAGTACCCCGATGATGGTCTATGCACCGAGGAGGCTTCTACTTCCGTTTCACCGACGTCAATTTCCGCTTCCTCCTCGAACAGAGAAGGCGGTTCAACCGGACGCAGGTATTCCGGCTGTGGCTTCGTTTCCGGCGGCGGAACGACCTTTAATTTACTCGTTTCGCGAAGCTCTGACTGCAGCTTTTTCTTGGCCCCGGCGATAGTGAACATCTCATCGTAGAGGAGTTCTTTGATCCGGAGCGCGATCTCAACGTCACGCCGGCGATAGCTTCGCTGGCCCGACCGGTTCTTCTGCGGCGAGAGCATCGGAAACTCGGTCTCCCAATACCTCAGCACATGCGCCTGCACTCCGACGAGGTCGCAGACCTCGCCTATCTTAAAGTAGATCTTTTCCGGTATTACTACCGCAGGTTGTCCCATTGATGCCTCGGATGTGTTAAAGTCATGAGTAATACTTGACGCCGTTATTGTATGTATTTATTAAACTTGTGTCAACAACTTTCCGATGCTGACCGAATTCGACTTCATCCAAAACATTAAGGATCGGTATGGATTAGACCGGATAGGTGACGATTGTGCTGTGCTTCCGAAGGATGCCGAAACAGACCTCGTTATCACCGCAGATCTGCTCCTCGAGGACATAGATTTCCGTCTTGATTGGACGACCCCGGCGAAGCTGGGCCGCAAAGCTCTCGCCGTTTCCCTGTCCGACATTGCCGCAATGGGAGCCCAGCCAAAATGGGCAATGCTAACCCTTGGCGTGCCTGAAACCGTTTGGAAAGCCGGCTTCCCCGATGCATTCTACGAAGGCTGGTTCTCACTCGCGCGCGAGTACGGCGTCGAGTTGGTCGGCGGCGACGTGTCCCGCACCCCGGACAAGATCGTCATCAATTCTATCGTCGGCGGCGAAACCCCAAAGGGCCGTGCCATCCTGCGTTCGGGAGCCAAACCCGGCGACGTGATCGCCGTAACTGGAGAGCTCGGCGGGGCCGCCGGCGGTCTTCGATTCCTTCTCGGTGGAGGCCAAATGAATGAGGCCCCAACGTCTCTTATCGACCGGCATCTTCTGCCCGTCCCGCGCATCAAGGCCGGCATCAACCTCAGCGCCCTGGGCGTCTCGTCGATGATCGATATCAGCGACGGCCTCTCGTCCGATCTCGCTCATATCTGTCAGGCGAGCGGCACGGGCGCTAAGATCTTCGCTGAGAGCATCCCGGCCGATGATAAACTCTCCCGTCTCGGTATGACGGACGAACAAATTCTTGAAATTGCGTTAAACGGCGGCGAAGATTTCGAACTGCTTTTCACTATCGAGGCGGAAAAATTTTCCGGGCTGGATTCCCTCCTTGTTTCGGCTGTCGGTGAAGTAACCGCAAAGGCTGGAATAATTGAACTTATCCGTGATGGAAAGAAGAGCGTTCTCGAGCCAAAAGGCTACCGGCATTTTTGACGAAATGCTCGCCTTCGAAAAATATTTTTCAAAAAACCCTTGACTTTCAATTTTGACCCGTGCTAAAACTCTGAACCTGTTGCGATGAATCGCGGCAGATTTTTTATTTGGAGATAAACGAGTGATTCGAAATTCAGAACATACGACGAGAACATTCAAGAGCCTGCCGGCAAACATATCGCTGCGCGCATGTCTCGATTGGAATGCCTTTGGCAGTATGCCGTTCGGATACCTCGATAACCAGACAAAACAAGACGAACAGGTCTGTTTTGATTTAGATATTTAACACAGCGGGAGCGGCGTTCCCGCTCCCGAAACATCGAAAGTAAGAGGGCAAATATGCTCTCGCGTTTTAGGAGCGGTTACGCCCGGGATATTGGAAGCCCGAGAGTAGCCGCTCCTTTTACTTTTGATGTTTGAAAACTGAGTAGCCGTAAAAAGCAGCGGCAAGCGGCCGGTTTCGGGCAGGCCATCTAACTGGGCGAAACCGAGAACCTCCGCCTGCCGCTGCAAATTCAAACTTTTTATTCAACCGCTCGCAGCGATAGTTCCCAAAGCCTCATGGCGTTGTCGCGGTCAATCGCGAACGGCGCAACGCCGCCCATATCGGGCGTTCGCTCCCTGGCGACATACGCTTCATTACAATTCACATAATACCGGCCGCCAACGCCTTCCAGCAGCGGCGAAGCGGCAAGCAGGACCGACGTAGCGGCACCTTGTTCGGGCGTTTTCGAATCATCCGTGGGCTCCGGCCGCGGATCCATGTATTGCGTTAGTTTTGTCGGAATGGAACCGGGCATAAGCGAATTCGACGTGATACCGTCCGCGGCCCAGATCTCGCTGGCCGCCACCGAAAAAAGTATATTTGCCGTCTTCGATTGGCCGTAGGCGAGAAACGGATCGTAAAGCCGAAACCGGAAATTTATATCGTCGAAAATTACCGGCGAACGCTGATGAGCACTCGAGCTTACCGACACAATGCGGGCCGATCCAGAAGCCGCGAGCGTCTGCCGAAGCCACAAGCTAAGCGCGAAATGACCAAGATGATTCGTCGCGAACTGCAATTCGAATCCCTGCGATGATCGCTTAAGTTCGGGCAATGCCATTATGCCGGCATTGTTTACCAAAATATCCAGCGATCCCGTCCAATTTTCCGCGAATTGTTTGACGGACGCCAGATCGGCCAGGTCGAGATACTGAACGTCGATCTCAGAGTTTTCTGTCGTCAGCCTAATATCTTCGGCAACTGTTTCACCGGCGGTGACATTACGGACCGCCAGCGTGACTGCGGCGCCTGAGCTAGCAAGTGCTCGGGCGGTTTCGACGCCGATACCGGAGGCCGCTCCGGTCACAACGGCCCGCTTTCCGGATAGGTCAATACCTTGGATCACTTCGGCGGCAGTGGATCGCATTCCAAAAGGTGTCTTAATTGAAGCCATACTTTACTTTATCAGCTTACGACCCGCCGTCGAAGCGCGCCGGTGGTGCAAGTTTTTCGGGGTCGTCTAACTGGCAGGACGCCTGGCTCTGAACCAGGAAACAGAGGTTCGAATCCTCTCCCCGAAGCCAATTTTTCACGTCCGGGCGTTCCACAGATGGATATATGGGCTTGCCTTGGGAGCAAGAGTTCGCAGGTTCGAACCCTGCTGCCCGGACCAGACTAACGCGAAATGGATCATCGAATTCCGCGTTCCGCATTCCGAAATCCGCATTTGATCAGCGGGTATAGCCAAGCGGCCAAAGGCGGCGGTCCGCAAAACCGCAAATCATCGGTTCAAATCCGTTTACCCGCTCCATATCTTTGTTCTGGGCGAATGCCGAAGTCGACTACATGGTAAGAGCACCCGCAATACGGGAGGCCGCCGGTTCAATTCCGGCCATCCAATTGGATGTAGCTCAGTGAAGCGCGTCGCTTCCCTTTTGTCGCCCACTTTTTTCACGTGGTCCGTAGCTTAACTGGCAAAGCACCGCACTGTGAATGCGGGAAGTGTGGGTTCGAATCCCGCCGGTCCACCCAGTTTAGGGGCTGTGGCAGAAAGGCTTATGCACTTCGCTGTCTACGAAGACTATGACGGTTCGAGTCCGTTCGGTCCCGCCATTTCAATTCCGGACGTTTAGCTGAGACAGATCAGCGTCGGCCTGAAGAGCCGAAGAGCCTGGCGCGATACCAGGAGCGTCCCCCAACTTTAACCAAGGAGAACCAACTATGTTTGCACTGAAGAGTCGCCATTTGCTCGCGACGTGAACTTTCAGCTTTTCCTAGTTCGCCGAAAGACACGCCGCAAACATTAACGAAATGTCTTTCAGCCAATAATCTTGAGGAAATGAAAATGAGCAACAAATATCACGTCAAACGACGCGAATTCCTGAACCTTCACACGGATATGCGTGCGTACATCATCGCGATCGTCGAGGACGCCCGTGAAAAGAAGATCGGCGAAGGTTCCGATTACTGCAGCGAGATCAATCTGAGAATTTCCGATTGTGCTGACGAGATCGAACTTTATTTCGATCTGTGCACCGCCGAAGAGCGCGAAAACAGCCTACACAAGGTCCGCATATTGGCCGAAGTGATCCACGCGTTCAAAACGGGCAATTGAAACCGAGATCGAGGTCATTAACGCCAGAGAATCGATCCCGCGACACCCGCGAGAACTTGCAGCGGTTCATTAGTTCTTCCACAGCGCACCCGGCCGTCTCGTTTGACGGAGGCGGCCGGCCGAACGACGCGGAAACGTTAGATCGAAAATTCGGCAAAAGAAATCGCGCAGCCTTACCAACCCAAACGCGACCGAGAGTCAGGCGAGGGCGGCGGAATGCAGGAAAATCCTTCCATTGTTCGCAACGAACACGCCTTGTCCGCTCGCCCGCCGAAGCCGCTCATCGGCCGCGTTTGCCTACCGTCTGTCCGGTAGGCGGTAAAAATAAAACAATTAATTCCATCCCGATCGGTAGCCAAGTCAGGTCCAAGGCACTCGCCTTTTAAGCGAGGTATCGTGGGTTCAAATCCCACCCGGTCGGCCAATTTTTGGCGGCGTAGCTCAGCGGAAGAGCAAAGGTCTCATAATCCTTGGGTCGGAAGTTCGAATCTTCCCGCCGCGACCATTTTTCATTTTCACGGCGAATGCAGGCGGAACTACATTATTCTTAACCCGCGTGTTGCCGGTTCGAGTCCGGCCGTACAGACTTCTGTGCGTAGCTCAATTCGGTAGAGCAGCGAACGTTTCGTCATACCCTTGTCGCCGTAAATCATTTTGGGTGAATGCTGAAAGGACTACATCCAACTCGTGGCTAAAACCCACGTCGCGTCTCGCGGAGTCGGATAACTCCGGTGATCCTAAGCTGTTCATGCGCAAGCGTCTTTTCGATCTTGTCACCCATTTTGATGTCGCTCCGTATGGAATGCGAAATTTTGTCCAAATAGGAGGAACCCATGGCAAATAAAACTCTATTTCAGACCGTAAAAGGGATGTTCACGCCAAAGACGGACATTCTGAACGAAGCAGGCGGGCTCGCCTACAAGCTTTCGCCAAAACAGGCTCTTGCCCAGTACGCGGCGACCGGCTGCTTCAGCCACACGTTCTATACGGACGCTGCTGAACAGCTGGAAAACGTCTTGGCGGTGGCCAACGAGGTGAATCCCGAATTCGTGGCGAAGACCGCGGTCTTCGCACGCAGCAAAGGCTTCATGAAAGACATGCCGACGTTCCTCGTCGCGTCGCTTTCTACCCGCGACCGCGAGCTGTTCGAACGTGTCTTCCCATTGGTCATCGACAACGGAAAGATGCTGCGCAACTTCGTGCAGATCATGCGTTCCGGTGCGGTCGGGCGAAAATCGCTCGGTTCCCTGCCTAAGCGTTTGGTCCGAGAGTGGTTCGACAGCCGCACGCCAGAACAGATCTTCAAGCAGTCCGTCGGCCGGTCGCCGTCGATCGCCGATATTTTGAAGATGGTCCACCCGAAGCCGTCCGATGACGAACGCGAGGCGATGTATGGTTACTTCATCGGCCGCGATATCGATGCCGATAAGCTTCCGCAGATCGTCCGCCAATTCGAGCAGTTCAAGAACGGCGACGGCGATGTTCCGGACGTTCCGTTCCGATGCTGACGGCCCTGCCGCTCTCCACTGCCGAATGGAAGCAGATCGCGCACAACGCCCCGTGGCAGATGACGCGTATGAACTTGAACACGTTTCAGCGTCACGGCGTTTTCGCCGACGAAGAGATGGTCGAAATGATCGCCGCCCGTCTGCGTGACGCCGACGCGGTCCGCAAATCGCGAGTGTTTCCTTACCAGCTTCTGACCGCGTACTCCGCGGCGGAATCGAACGGGAACATCCCGCGAGCGATCACTGAGGCGCTGCAGGACGCGATGGAGATCGCGACCGAGAATGTACCGGCGATCGACGGAAAGGTCTGGATCTTCCCCGACATCTCCGGCTCGATGCACTCGGCTGTCACGGGTTATCGAAAAGGCGCTACGTCGGTTGTGCGCTGTATCGACGTTGCGGCGCTGTTCGCCGCCGCGGTGCTGCGTAAGAACCCGAATGCGGAGGTCATCCCGTTCGAGAGCGACATCGTCGACGTCAAGATCAACCCGCGTGATTCGATCATGACGAACGCGAAAAAGTTCGCGGATCTCCCCTGCGGCGGAACGAACTGTTCGGCTCCGCTTCGCGAACTGAACCGTCGGAAAGCCAAGGGCGACGTCGTTATCTACGTTTCGGATAACGAATCGTGGATCGACACGCCGTACCATGGGCGCTTCGGCGGAAGCGGAACCGAGACGATGAAACAGTGGAACGAGTTCAAATCTCGAAACGGGGACGCGAAACTAGTCTGCATCGACATCCAGCCCTACGCTCACACCCAGGCCAAAGAGCGGGCCGACATCCTGAACATCGGCGGATTCTCGGACCAGGTTTTTACACTTGTTTCGAAGTTCGCCGACGGAACTCTGGACGCGGCCCACTGGGTCGGGGTGATCGAAGCGGTTGATGTCTAGCGTTTTGAGTCACCGCTTTAGTCGGCTATTGCATTGCACATAGTCGCCTGAAGCGGGACTCATATCAGAAACCTTGGCGAATGCCGGCTGGGAGTACATCGGTATTAGTGGGTTCGAATCTCACCCGCTCCGCCATTGCTTTACGGGGTGGAACTCTCGCCATCCTTGTCGCCAGTATTTAACTTATCCGGGCGAATGCCGGGATGACTACATTGTCTATAAAACAACCCGTGTCATCCCGAACCTTGTCGCCCTTTTTCTTTCCGGGACGAATGCTCAAATGATTACATCTCACCAAGTGGATCGTAGCTTTAAGCGGAAAGCGCCGGTTGTCCGGAGAAGCGGGTTCGATTCCCGCCGATTAGGTATCATTTCGATCTTGTCGTCCTGTTTATAATTAAAGGAGGAATCATGCCACACAATAAACTGAACATCAGCGGGGCTAAGGCTGATGTCCTCTCATGGGTTAGCCATGGGCTGACCTTTGAGGAGGAAAACATGCTCCGCAACGTCTCGCGTCTTCCGTGCCTATATAAGCACGTCGCGCTCATGCCCGACGCACACCTGGGCAAGGGTTCGATGGTCGGTTCGGTAATCGCGACCAAGGACGCCGTTATCCCCGCGACCGTCGGGGTCGACATCGGCTGCGGAATGATGGCGGTCAAAACGCCGTTCACGAGCGGTATTCTTGACCGTAAAATGGCCGGGTTCCGTCACGAGATCGAGCGTGCGATCCCCGTCGGCTTTAACGAGTACAAGGAATCGGTCGACGAATCCTCGTACTGGAATGGCTGGTCCGAGTTCGACGAACTGCACAAAGGCGTGCAGGATCGAAAGGCCAAGGCAATGAAGCAGCTCGGGACGCTCGGCGGCGGGAACCACTTTATTGAGGTCTGCCTGGACACCGAGGACAATGTCTGGCTGATGCTGCATTCCGGTTCGCGAAACATCGGTAAGGAACTTGCCGAACGTCACATCGCGACCGCGAAGTCACTGCACCGGCTGAACGAACTCCCGGCTCCCGATCTTGCGTACTTCGTGCACGGTACTGACGAGTTCCGCAACTACTGGCACGATCTCGACTGGGCTCAGGGCTATGCGATGAAAAACCGCGAGATCATGATGAAGCGTCTGCTGAAGTCATTCAACCGAATGTTCAATAATCAGCAGGAGTTTCGTCCGGAGATCACGGTCAACTGTCATCACAACTACGTCTCGATCGAGGAGCATTTCGGCGACAGCGTTTACGTCACCCGAAAGGGCGCGATTAACGCTGAATCCGGACGCTACGGAATCATCCCCGGATCGATGGGAGCAAAATCGTTTATCATCCGCGGGCTGGGAAATCCGCAGAGCTTCAACTCCTGCTCACACGGCGCGGGACGAAAGATGTCTCGTACTAAGGCGAAGTCGAAGTACACGATCGAGGACCTGAAAAAGCAGACGGCAGGCGTCGAATGCCGAAAGGACAAAGGCGTGGTTGATGAGATTCCCGGCGCCTATAAGGACATCGAGGAGGTCATGCGAGCCCAGTCCGACCTCGTCGAGGTCGTCGCCGAGCTCAAACAGGTGATCTGCGTGAAGGGCTAGAATAAGGCCGGCAAAGCTGTCCGATTGTGACCGCTTTGTCGCCTTATGTCGAATTTACCTGACTCCCAGGCCGAGCTTTCCGCCGAGCCACGCCATCGGGATATAAGCCACTACAAGGTCGAGGACGATGAACCACATTGGAGCGGGGATCATTGTCGCGGCAGCGATGCCGCCGAGAAGAAAGAACGCTCCGATTATCAACGCAAGCATCAACCGGCGCGTTGCTCCGAGAAATGCGGCGGTGAACGCCCCGGCAAGCGTGCCGACCGAGTGGGCCAGGAAAGGAAAGACGAAATGTTTGGGCTCGAACAAGTGTATCGAAGCTTTGAGGCTGTCGAGATTGCTCGGGTCAACACCGGCAGGCGGCGGAATGATCGCACCGCTGACGGCGACCAAGCCCATATTTACGATGCTGCCAATGATCACACCCGCGATCACAGCAAGGATATTCTTGACGATCGGATTCATTAATTTATGTTTCCCCGTTTGCGGAATAGGTCGAGCCCGCACATATTAGCAGATTTTGGATCGCCTTGCGACGACTTTTTGCTGCGTTCATATCGGCATTCGAGTGCACACCTCGGCGGCAGACTTCTTGATCTGCCGTAAAACAGAGACCGGTCAATGAAAACTCAGGTAGATCGTGATTAAATTTTATTCGGCAAACCGGATCCTTTCCGCCAAGAAGACTCATCACCGGCAAGATGTGAGGGCATATGGCGGTGCCCTGCAACTTGACATGTTACCCGAAACATCTAATATGCTTGGCACCCGTCGTACATTCTTTGATCAGACACAGCTCTGCGGCGTTATCTGCGGAAGATATTGTCTGAGATCGGCGTTACGCAACTATATATAGTGCTTGCACGATTTGACATTTAAAGGTTAAATTACTTTCAGAAAAAATAGGAGGACGAGAATTTGCTTACCGGCCGTGTTTTACTTTTGAACTTTTCGTTTGAGCCGCTTGGCACCGTCGGCGTTGCACGCGCCGTGTGCCTGTGGTTTCGTGGCGCAGTATTTGTCGAAGAAAACGACGGCGACAATGTTCTCCATTCTCCTTCGACCACATTTCCGGTTCCGTCGGTCATTCGCCTGCGGCATTACGTGCACGTGCGGCGAAACAACCGCGAGACGACGATGAAACGGGCCCGGATCTATATCCGCGACCGCTACCGATGCCAATATTGCGGCGAGCACAAGCATGCCAAAGACCTGACGCTTGATCATATCCTGCCGCGGGCACAGGGCGGTGAGAGCACTCCGCACAACCTTGTTTCTGCATGCATCAAATGCAACCAGCGAAAAGGCAACCGCACCCCGGAACAGGCTCGAATGCCGCTGCTGACCTCGCAGAAACTGCTCCGGCTCGGGCTCGACCACGTACTTCTCTGCCACTACGCCGAAACGCGGCCGTCCTGGAAGAAGTATCTGTTCATGGACGATGTCGCTGACGAGACAACCTATGCGGCCCCGGACGACGAAATAAAGGTGGCGGCCTGACGAAATTGAAATGTACGTTTTACGGCGATTGCGGCTTTGACGGCCGCGATCGCTTTTTCAATTTCGGCGGATCGGTTTCGAAACGCCATTGGGCCGGCAGCGTCCGGATCAATAAAAGTTGGGATCCTGCCGCCTTTGGCAATTATTATGGCTATTCAGTTTTCTTGGGCGATTGGGCATTAGGCGGATGACTATTCATGTTGCCCGATCCGGAAAAATTAGGAAATAGGTATGAAATACGCAAGTGAAGCTGAGATCGAAGCTCTCGTCAGATCGTTCGAGGATGCGACGATCGGCCGCGACGAATGGAAACACGCCGAGCACTTGATCGTCGCGCTTTATTACGTCAATTCTTGCGATCTCGAAACTGCGACCGCACGAATGCGCGGCGGCATCCACAATTTGCTGACAAAAGGCTTTAACGTCAACTTGTCTAAAGAGATGCCGTATCACGAAACACTTACGGTCTTCTGGATGCGTACGGTGCTCGGGTTCAATCTTTTGTCGAACGGGATTCCGCTTGCGGAAAAAGCGCGTGAGCTGATCGCACGGTTCGACAAGGATTACCCTTTGCTCTTCTACACCCGCGAACGCCTCTTCTCGAACGAAGCACGCGAGCGGTATATCGATCCGGACATCGCTGCTCCGGATGATGTATCGCCGCCCAATTACTAAATTCCGATTTTCGTTTATAATTTTTGTTTTACTAAACCGATGCTCAGATTTTTCAACACTTTATCGCGTCAAACCGAGGAATTCCGCCCGCTCGACGGCAAAAATGTACGAATGTACATTTGCGGCCCGACCGTCTGGAATTTCGCCCATATCGGCAATTTCCGTACGTTCATTTTCGCCGATATATTGCGGCGCTACCTTAAACATAAGGGCTACGACCTGACGCACGTCTTCAACCTGACGGATGTCGACGACCGCATCATAAATGAGGCGGCAAAACAGGGCATCACGATCGACGAATTCACCGCGCCTTATATCCAGTATTTCTGGGAAGATTTCGACGCGCTCGGCAATGAACGTCCTGAGGTCGCTCCGCGGGCCACGCATCACATCGCCGAGATGATCGATATCATCCAGACGCTGCTAGATAACGGCCACGCATACGAATCCGAAGGGTCCATCTATTACCGCATCTCCGCGTTTCCGGAATACGGAAAACTCTCCAAGATCAACTTTTCCGGCAATATCCACGGCGGCAGCGAACGGATCGACACCGATAAATACGACAAGGAAGACGCTCGCGATTTCGCTCTCTGGAAACTGGTCGGCCCGGAGGATCAGCCCGGCTGGGACGCTCCGTTCGGCCGCGGGCGTCCGGGCTGGCATATCGAATGCTCGGCAATGTCAATGAAATATCTCGGCGAGACGTTCGACATACACGCCGGCGGGATGGACCTGCAGTTCCCGCATCACGAGAACGAAATAGCCCAAAGCGAAGGCGCTACCGGAAAACTATTCGCAAAATATTGGGTCCACGCCGATTTCCTAAAGATCGACGACGTGACGATGTCGAAATCCAAGGGCAACTTCTTTACGTTCCGCGACCTTCGGGAACAGGGCTATTCGCCGCTGGCGATCCGGTATTTGCTGATGAGCGTGCCGTACGGCAAGCAGCTTAATTTTACATTCGAAGGCTTGCAGGGCGCTGAAAGCACCGTCGACCGGCTGAAAAATTTCCGCGGCTTGGTAAAGGACGCACGCACCGTTCCCGGTACCGATCCGGCCGTCCGAGCCGTCATAGACAAGCAGCTTTCCGATTTTGAAGCGGCAATGGACGACGACCTGAACACCGCCGTCGCGTTGGCGGCCGTTCACAATCTCGTCCGCGAGATCAACACCGTGCTGGCGTCTGATGGATTAAAGGCCGACGACCGCGAAGCGGTCCTGAACGCGATCGCCGCGTTCGATTCGGTTCTGGGTATTTTCGGGCCGGAATCTGATGAAATGCTGGACGCAGAGATCGAAGCACTAATACGGGAACGCCAGGACGCCCGGCGAAACCGCGACTTCGCACGCTCAGACGAGATCCGCGACACGCTTGCCGCTCAGGGGATCATTCTTGAAGACACAAAAGACGGCGTGCGTTGGAAACGAAAATAACGGCGGTCATTTCCCGGCTTTCTTGAGCATGACGAAATATGCCTTGCCGGAACCGGTCTCGACGATCTGGCGGTCCGCAACTGTGTAACCTCGTGAGACGAACGACCGTAGCGGTTCTTCCAGCAAATTCCAATTCTCCGCGCGAAACGCGATGGCTAGCCGTTCGTCCGTTATTTCGTTGATGTCGATCGTGTCAACGCCGTCAAAACCGCGAGGCAGAAAATATGCCGTATCTTCTACCATTCCTTCTATCCCGGTGATCTTAAAGACCCCGTTCCCGTCCGCAAAATGCCGCCGCGCGAACCACGTGTGATAGGCGGAAAGGTCTTCGAAAAGATAGAGGTTTGTCGGCTTATCCTTTTCGAACAGCGCAAATTCCTCCCACGCGCACCATATCTGCTTCTCCGCTTTCGCGTTCGAATAGCCGTAAACACCGTATCCCGCAAACAGGATCACCAGCAGGATCGCCGCTGTCCTCAGCCGTTTGTCGCCGACGCGCGAGACCAGCAGTCCGAACAGCAGGAAATACGGGCCGAACACGACAATAAGATGACGGATGCCCCAAATCGAATACGGCAGGATCCAACTTAAAACGAACGCCAGAACAGCAGGGACACCGGCAATCGCAATAAGAAAAAATGCCTTTCGCCGCTCGTCTGCATCTTCGCGGCCGGCGTTCGAGAAATACAGCGCCGCCGCGACCGTTCCGATCAGTAACATCGGGACCGACACGACATAATTCGATATCGCCTGCGTGCTATTGACCGTAAAATAAAGCGGGTCGTTCAGCGACAGCAGGAACCGTAAAACTGTAATGAAGCCCGGAGCTTCCATCCAGCCGATGTTCTGGGTCAATCCGGTCGATGCCTGTGACGCTTTTACGACCGCATACAGCCACGGTGCAAACGCCGCCGCCGAAACCGCGGCCATTAATAGCATCGCGCGGATCTTGATCCGCTGAAACAGCAGCACCGCGAACACTTCCGCCCCGATCACAAGCCACCCGTAATAGTGCACATACACCATCACGACGTTAACGATTATCAAGGCAACGAGGCTCTTTCCGCGAAAGAAGTATCGTGAGAACAGCCACACCGAACACAGCGAAACGAAAAGCAAAAGGCTGTACATCCGCACTTCCTGAGCATATTTGATCAGCGGGCCGTTGACGGCAAATAGCAGGAACGCCATAAGCGTCGCAGACGTCGGCAATTTCAATTCCCGGCAAATGAACAGGAATGGAGCTATCGCGAATATCGACCACACGACCGGAAACGTCCGCGTCCAGATCAAACCGTCGCCGCCGATCGATATCCAGCCCTTCAGCAGCACATAAAACAAAGGTGGGTGGATCAGGTCAAGCGCGACGAACGAGAACAGTTCGTTCCACGGATGCAGAGCGGCGTGAATGCTGAAAACCTCGTCAAACCACAGACACGAATCCGCCATCCCGCGCACGCGCAGCAGCACGTAGACCGTGCACAGTGCGGCAACCGCCGCGATCTTCCATTTTCTGGATCGGGTCATTCGTTATGCATGTGGCCGGAAAAGCGGCGGCGCGACCATTACGGCACGCGTTCGTTGCTTAACTGCAGCGGTTACAGCCGGATGTTATCGCACAACCTGCCGTCAATGCTTGTATAAAAAAGAGGAACTTCCTTGAATGTATCTGTATCGCGGCAATACGATACGCACCGGTCGAATGGTTTGGAATAGATATGCAGGCTGACCGCGCGTTCATTGAATTCGGCAAGGTTCAATATCTGATGTATCGGCTGTTCGAGCTCGACCTTTGCCGCCAGACAATCCGATAGGTCGAATTTGTCCGTTTCCGTCAGGCGGCAGTAACTGCGCGACTCGTCGATCTCCTCGACCGCAAAATTCTGCCCGCGCAGCTTTCCTACCGGCACTGTCATCCAGCACCGCTGGTCGGCATGATTATGCACCCGCGAAACCTGGCCGCTCTCCCAGCACAGCGCCATCATCTCGAATCGCTCGTCCTTGTATATAAGGTTACGCGTGTAGAATTTCTCGCTCCAGAAAAAATACCGCGAAATCGAACCGACGTCGATCGGATTTTCGCCCAAAAAGCGATATACCGTATCGCAGTCGAAAGTTTCGTCGGGGATGCCACGCAGGCCTTCGATCAGGCCGGAGATCTCAACTGTCTTCATGTCCTTATAATATCGCGGCTGTTACTGCTGTGCCGACCTTAGAAAATTCACGAATTCCGGCACGTTCCGCGTCAATCCGGGAAAGCTCGCCACGACACGCCCGTCGCCGTCCATCACGGCATAATAAGGCATCGCAACCGTGCCGAACAGCTTTTGCTCCAACTGTTGATGCCGTTCGTAGATCTCACCTTCGCCGTCGGTATAAAGCTTGACCAGCACAAACTTGCTCAATTCGCTTTCGACCTCTTTCTTCGGGAACACGTTCGCTTCCATCCACCTGCAATTTGTACAGGTATAGCCTGTAAAATCAACAAACACCCGCTTATTCTCGGCCTTTCCGCGTGCCAACGCGCCTTCGAAATCATCCTTCATCCATTCCGGGCCTTCGGGTTTCGCGCCGAACACCCGTGACGTCGAACCGTCAAGGTCCGGCGGCAGGAATGATTCCAGTTCGCCCAACTTGGCACCAAACAAGCCCGTCAGCAGATAAAAACTGACCGCAAGGCTCACGACCGCCGAAATAAGCCGGAACGCACCAATGCGCTCGGGCTTGGAATCGTGCGAGAGCTGGAATTTGCCGAGCAGATATATCGCCAGAATTATCCCGATCGCGATCCATATCGACAAAACCACGTCGCGCGTGAAGATGCCCCATTTCCAGACCAGGTCCACGTTCGAGAGGAATTTCATCGCTGCCGCGACCTCGAGGAATCCCATCGCGACCTTGACCGAATTCATCCATCCGCCTGCTCGCGGCAGCTGCGATATCCATTGCGGCACCAATGCCAGCACAAAGAACGGCAGTGCGAACACCGCCGAAAATGCCAGCATGCCCAGCATAGGCATCTGCCAATCGCCCTGCGACGCCGATACCAGCAGCGTACCCACAAATGGCGACGTGCACGTAAATGACGTCAGGGTGAACGTCAGGCCCATTAGAAGGGCTCCGATGACCCCGCTGCCCTCGCCTTCCCTGCTGCGGGTCAGGTTATCTAACCGCGTCAGTATGCCGGTTGGAATATTTATCTCGTACGCGCCAAACAGGTTGAACGCGAAGAACAAAAACACCGCCGTTATCAGCAGGTTTATCCACGGATTCGCCGCGAACAAATTTATGCCCGCCGCGCCCACGAATATAGCCAGAGCCAATCCCAGCAGCGTAAACGTCCCGATTATCCCGAGCGAATATATACTAGCCAGCTTGACCGCGCGTCCGCGATGCCCGGCCGAATGATTCGTAAAATACGAGACCGTGATCGGGATCATCGGAAACACGCACGGCGTCAGCAAAGACAACGCCCCGAGCGTCACGGCCAGCCACAAAAATGCCCACAGCGTATCGCTGTCGCTTATTGACGACGGCTTTACTGCAGCAACAGTCGGCGTTCCTTCTGCGGCCGCAGGCGCTGCCGGTATCGCCGCCGCGCCCGACTTTCTTACTTCTTCCGAGCCCGAAAATGAGACCCGCATCGTCTTCGGCGGCAAGCAATACGTCTCATTGCAAAGCTGAAACCGCACATCGAGCGCCAGTTCATCTCCCGGCGTGTCTGCCGCCGCCTTTAGCGGAACGCTGAACGAAGCCTCATTAATATAATATTTTGTATCGAGGTTGAAATTCGGGTCGAATTCCGTGATAGGCTTCGGCGAACCTATCTTTCCCGCGATCGCGAACGGCCGCCCATCCGGGATCTTGATCGTCGTCGGGATCGGCCCGCCGTCCGGCTGCTCCAGCGCGTATAGATGCCACCCCGGGTCAACCGCCGCACGCAGCTCCGCCTTGAATTCTTCCGCCGCCTTTAACTGTTTGCCCTGCGCGTCCGACGACAGCGTCCACTTCGTCGGGTCCTGCGCGGCGATCGCCAACGGCAGCGTCAGCAGCAGTAAAATTGCACCAAAAATAATACTTCGCATATGCGGGCGACAAGTGTCTTCCTTACTATATCATTATCGTTTCGAGGAATGCATAAAGAGTCGTTTATTCTTTTGCAGAAAGCATTTTGGTGGCTTATAATTAGAACTTTATAAACCACTAAGAAAAATAACGTCTTTCCAGTTGTACGGAGGTTTTTATTTTGCCGAAAGCAGCTACACGCCAACAAAAAGAAACAAAGTCGAACAAGGCTTCCCGAAACGGCAGCGACGACGCCCGCGCACATATTGCAAAGGACCTGACACAGTCAGAGGTCGAGCTTGCCAAATCCGAATACTTAAAACGCAGAAGATCGCAGCTAACGCTTATCAAAAAGACCGATAAGAAACTGCTGCGCGAAATGCTCTATCAGATGGTCCTCGGGCGCATCTTCGAAGAGCGTTCCGCCGAAGTTTACCGCATGGGTAAGATCGGCGGTTTCTGCCACCTTTATATCGGACAGGAAGCCATCGGCATCGGCTCGATGATGGCGCTCGAACCGGAGGATATGGTCATCACATCCTACCGCGACCACGTACAGGCGATGGTCAAGGGAATGTCCCCCGAATCCGTCATGGCCGAGCTTTACGGCAAGGAAGGCGGATGCGTAAAGGGCAAGGGCGGTTCGATGCACATGTTCTCAAAGGAACATGAATTCTTCGGCGGGCACGGCATCGTCGGCGGCCAGATCGGCGTCGGCACCGGCATGGCTTATGCCGCGAAATATAAAGGCACCGGCCAGGTCACGCTCTGCTTTTTCGGCGAAGCGGCCGTCAACCAGGGTATTTTTCACGAATCCCTCAATATGGCACAGCTCTGGAAGCTGCCTATCATCTATATCTGCGAAAACAACCAGTACGGAATGGGAACCTCGCAGCGCCGCGCCATGAGCACGAAGAACATCGCCAAAAAGGCTGACGCCTTCGAAATGGCGAACGAATTCGTTGACGGAATGGACGTTATGGCCGTCCGCGAAGCAACGCTCCGCGCCATCAAACGCGCCCGCGAAGAATCGCTGCCGACGCTGCTCGAGGTCCGCGCCTATCGCTTTATGGGCCATTCGATGTCCGACCCGGGAAATTACCGCACGCGCGAAGAGATCGCGAAATACCAGGAACGCGACCCGATCATCCTGTTCAAGGATAGCCTTAAGGAAGCAAAGGTTCTTACCGACAAGGACTTCGCCGCGATCGAAGCCGAGGCACGCGAGGCGACGGAGCGCTCGATCAAATTCGCCGACGAAAGCCCGCTGCCGGACCTCAGCGAATTGCTGACCGACGTTTACGCATAAGCGGGCGGTGACTCATTTTGACACAGGCGACTACGGCCGCCTATCCGCGAAGCGGTAACAGCCACGTGCCTTTGCTCGTGGCCAAAAGATTTGAAAATGTCCGGAGGGCGTTTTAACGTCCTTATTTAGAAACAATTAATTATGGCAACCTTAACGATACGCGACGCCCTGAACCAGGCGCTTCGCGAAGAGCTTATCAGAGACGAGAACGTTTATATCATGGGCGAAGAGGTCGCGGAATACGACGGCGCCTATAAGGTAACACGCGGGCTTTGGAAGGAATTCGGCGGCAAGCGCGTTGTCGATACGCCGATCACCGAACTTGGCTTTGCCGCCGTCGGCGTTGGTTCGGCCATGGCCGGCCTTCGCCCCGTGATCGAGTTCATGACCTGGAACTTTTCGATCCTCGCAGCCGATCAGATCATAAACCACGCCGCCGCTATGCTTTATATGTCCGGCGGGCAGTTCAAGGTCCCGATCGTTTTCCGCGGCCCGAATGGTTCCGCGTTCCAGGTTTCGTCGCAGCACTCGCACGCGCTCGAATCTTTATACGCGAATTTCCCGGGCCTGAAGGTCGTGATGCCTTCGACCGCCGCGGATGCCAAAGGCCTTCTAAAATCGGCCATCCGTGACGACAACCCCGTGATCTTCATGGAACAGGAACGCATGTACGGCCTCAAAGGCGAAGTGCCCGAGGACGATGATTTCACCATTCCGCTCGGCGTCGCCGACGTCAAACGTGAAGGCACCGACTGTACCATCGTCGCCCGTTCCATGACCGTACCGCTTGCCCTGCAGGCAGCCGAACAGATCAAGGAGCAGTTCGACGTTTCGGTTGAGGTCGTCGATCCGCGTACGATCAAACCGCTCGACATCGACACGATCGCTAATTCGGTCAAAAAGACCAATCGCCTTGTGATCGCCGAGGAATCACACGCGTTCGCGTCGGTCGGAGCCGAGATCAGCCACCAGGTAATGGAAAACGCATTCGATTATCTGGACGCGCCGATCAAACGCATCTCGACCGTCGAGGCCCCGATGCCTTACGCAAAGAACCTCGAAGCGGCTGCCCTGCCCGATGTCGACAAGATCATCGCGGCTGTCAAGGAAGTCTGTTATTTGTAGTTAAATTCCGAGCCGGGAGCCAGCGCTCCCGGGTCCTTTCAATTTGAGTCAGGCGCACCGCGCTGCCGTTACACTTATGGCCGAAAAATTCTTAATGCCGAAACTTTCTCCCACGATGGAAGAGGGACAGATCTCTCGCTGGGTGAAGAACGAAGGCGACAAATTCGACGCAAACGAAACCCTGGCTGAGGTCGACACCGACAAAGCCACAATGGAAATGACCGCGCTTAGCGGCGGCACGCTGTTGAAGATCCTTAAGGGTGACGGAGAAACCGCCGCCCTCGGCGAAGCCATCGCCATCATCGGTAAGGAAGGTGAGGACATTTCCGGCCTGCTTAGCGAGATCTCCGGCAACGGCGCAAAGTCAGAAGCTCCTGCGTCAGCGGGCGGCCAGGCTGCTGCGTCCGAGAGGTCCGTCGAACAGCCGCCAGCGAAGACCGTCGAAAAACCCGGCGAACTCGAGCTCAAAAAAGCTGCCGAACCGACACCCGCGCCTGCGGAACCGTCGAAGCGCGGGACAGCCTCACCGTCATCGGCCGCGCCGTCCGGCCGAATGCTCGTTTCGCCGATCGCCGCGCGTATGGCGGCCGACAACGGCATCGATCTTAGATCCATCAGCGGCTCCGGCCCTAACGGCCGCATCATAAAACGCGATATCGAAGCGGCACTTGCGGGCGGAGCACAAAAACCCGCCGAATCCGCCGCTGCCGAACCGCGTCCGGCGTTCACGCCTTCGACCATTGTCGGAGCTTCGCCGTTCCGTGATGAAAATACGTCACAGATGCGCCGCGTCATCGCTTCGCGCCTGTCAGAATCCATCGGCCCGGTCCCGACATTCTACTTGACCGTCGATATCGAGATGGACGGAGCTCTCGCGCTTCGCAAACAGCTAAACGCCAGCCGCTCCGATGACGAAAAGATCAGCGTGAACGATGTCATCGTCAAGGTCACGGCAATGGCGCTGATGAAGCATCCTTTCGTCAACGCCTCCTATCAGGACAAGACCATCCGCTTCTACGAACAGGCCGATATCGGCGTTGCGGTCGCTGTTGACGAAGGCCTGATCACGCCCGTCGTACGTGGCGCTAACTTGAAAGGCTTCGGCGAGATCTCGGCCGAGATCCGCGATCTGGCGGAACGTGCAAAGGCTAGAAAGCTCCAGCCGGAAGAATACACCGGTGCGACCTTCTCGATCAGCAACCTCGGGATGATGGGCATTCGCGAATTCACCGCTATCATCAATCCGCCCGAATCCGGTATCCTCGCCATCGGCGGCGCAAACCCGACCCCCGTCGTCCGCGACGGCGAGATCACCGTCCGTAACATGATGACCGTCACCATGTCCTGTGACCATCGCGTAGTCGACGGAGCAACCGGCGCGAAATTCCTGCAGACCTTCAAGCAAATGCTGGAAAATCCGGTCATGATGTTGATGTAATTATCTCGCCCTTACTGTGTACGGAAACCCCGACTAAGTAAGGGCGAATCTCCCCAAACTGCAGGTCTCTGATCGCCCATCTGCCACCATTCGTGTGTCTTCGTCTGTGCCGTCTGTGTTCCGGTATTTATTCTTTTCCTCTTCCCATCGCGCCTTTGCGTAAGTGCGCCGCGTACCTGCATTTCCCTGGCATACATTCCGCCGTCCGCCGAATCTAAACTCATTACACAAAACGGCCGTTTCGGGGTATCATTCTGAAAACCCTGATCGCGTCTTGACCGTATAATCGTTTTTCGTCACAACATTATGCCGACACAGATCACCCAGATCGACGACAAGGACCGAGGCCGCACCGTTCTCCGTATCGAAGGCACACTGACCGTGGACGACGCTCTTCTAATTGAAAAGATCGCCTCGGCTCTCCATGAAGAATCGGGCCTAACGGTTGCCATCGACATCTCCGACATCCATTTTCTCGACAGCGATTCTGCATCCGTCCTGCGGCGGCTTGCCGAAGATTCGAATATCCGCCTCGAAGGCACAGACGTCTTCCTCCAGACCGCCGTCGACGAGGCTGAAAGAAACGCTGCCGAAAGCTGACATTTCCTGCGAAACCGTATAGATTGTTACGAATGAAAGCCCGAGAAATAGCCGAATTCGTAGGCGGAGAAATGCATGGCGACGGCGACACCGACATCACATCCATCGCCGACATCCACACAGCAAAAAACGGTGACATCGCCTTTTTCGACGGCACGGCCGAAATGCCCGCGTCCGCAGCTTCATGTGTCCTTATTCGAAGTCTGCCCGACCAGGCTGAAACACGACCGGTAGGGAGTGTGTCGGCAGTGATCCTGGTCGACGATCCGAAGCTCGCCTTCGCAAAGATCGCGGCAAAATTGATCCCCTCCGACGACCGAAACGGCTGGCATGAGACCGCCGTCATTCCGAAGCAAGACGAAACGGATTACGACATACGCGCGGATTTCATCGGCGCCCACGTGTCCATCGGCGAAGGAACCTACATCGGCGAAGGCGCGATCATCCACGACGGCGTTCGCATCGGCCGAAACGTGACAATAAAGAAATTCACCGTCATTCATCCAAATTGCGTCATTTACGACAATGTCGAGATCGGCTACGATTGCGTCCTTCACTCCGGCGCCGTCATCGGGGCCGACGGTTTCGGCTACGTCAAGGACGATAACGGCGAGTATATCCCATTCCCGCAGATCGGCACCGTCGTGATCGAAGACAACGTCGAGGTCGGAGCCAACACCTGCATCGATCGCGGCGCCCTAGGCGAAACCCGCATCGGCGAAGGGACAAAGATCGATAACCTCGTACAGGTCGGCCATAATGTCCGCGTCGGGAAACGCTGCGTCATCGCCGCACAAACCGGCATTTCCGGCAGCGTCGTCATCGAAGATGATTGTGTCATCGGCGGTCAGGTCGGCTTCGGCGATCACGTCCGCGTACAGAGCGGCGCGGTCATCGGCTCGCAAGCCGGCGTTCTTCCCGGCAAAATCGTCCGGCCCGGCGTCTGGTGGGGGACACCGATCCAGCCGCTCGACGAATTCAAACGGCAGAATGCGATGGTCAAAGGCCTCGGCCGCCTCCGGGAAGAGGTTAAAGAGCTGCGTAGAAAGATCGCCGGCATCCCTACCGAAAAATCCTCCTGACCCTCGATTTTTTTATAGCAATCTCGCTCAACTCAGAGTATACTTTTGCGCAAATTCCCCGATCGTTTTTAACCTTGCCCGCCGACCCCTCCCGATCCGAGTGGGCTTTTCCCTTTTGTTATTTGCATTTCCGTGCAAAAAGGAGAATTTGCCATGAGATCGAAATTGTTACTATTCGCGGTCTGCGGCGTACTTGCCGCTTCCGTATTTACTGAAGCCCAACAGCCCGTCGCCACAAACATTTCGGCAAAACGCGCCGAATCCTCGTATATGCCCGCACCGCCTGTCTTGAAAGCCCTCGCCCGCCGCATCGTGACACAGAGCGCGAGAGTGAAGGAAGGCGATATCGTCCTGATCAACGGCAGCGTCCGCGATATGGAACTGCTCGAGGACATCGCCGTCGAGGTGCAGAAACAGGGCGGATACCCGCTGATCTCCGTTTTCAGCGAACGACTCGGCCGTATGTCTTACGCTGATGTTCCCGAAAAATACGACTCGAAACCACCCAAACTCGGTATGGCTCTCGCCAAAATGGCGAATGTTTCCATTAATGTCGAGGGCGTCGAAAGCCCCGATTACCTCGCGGACGTCTCGCCCGCCCGCATGGCTGCGCGAGCAAAAGCCGGCGAATCGGTCTCTGCCGAATATCGCAAGAATGGTGTTAGGTTTGTAAATGTCGGCAACGACCTTTATCCGACGGCCTGGCGCGCGAAAAATTACGAAATGCCCATCGACGGTTTTGCAAGGCTGTTCTGGGACGGCGTAAATATCGATTATTCGGCACTGCAAACCTCCGGCGAGAAAATGCGAACGATGCTGGCAGGAAAGGTTATGGAGATCACACACCCGAACGGGACGAACCTTAAATTCAACATCGCGCCGACGCCGGTTTTTGTCAGCGATGGCGTGATAACCGACGAAGACGCCCGAAACGGCAATCTCAATGTTTATCTGCCCGCGGGCGAAGCCGTCGTGATACCCGCAGCAAATTCCGGCAGCGGCAAATTTGTCGTCGATCTTGATTACGTTAACGGGAAAGAGGTGCGAAACGCTGTTTATACGTTCGAAAACGGCAAGCTCGTCTCAATGACCGGTGAAGGCGAAGGCTTCGCCGAACTCAAGAAATACTACGACGCGGCCGGCCCTGGAAAAGAGATCCTCGGTTACGCCGACATCGGCATCAACCCGAATTATGTCCTTTCGCCCAAGAGCAAATACGGTAACTGGATCTCAGCGGGAATGGTCTCGGTCGGTTCCGGCGGAAACACCTGGGCGGGCGGCACGAATACATCTTCCGGCGGCGCCGGCGGCCATCTCGCGGGTGCGACTGTAAAGGTCGACGGCCGCGTGATCGTCGAGAATGGCGTGTTAAAGCCCTAACTCAGCAGCTTCAGGATCGCCTCGGCCGCACGCGCGGACGCGCCGCCGTGGCCGAGCCGGTCCGCAGCGGCCTTTAACCTCTCGCGCATCCGCTGGTTTTCCAGCGGCTCCAACAGCCTCTCCAGCTCGGCTGCCAAACTCTCGGCGGTAAATTCGTCCTGTATCATTTCCTTCGCTATCCGTTCGCCGGCGATCAGGTTGATCAGCCCGAAATGATCGACCGATATCAGCGGCCGCATCAATCTATAATTGAACGCCGACGATCTATAGACGATCGCCAGCGGCGTGCCGATAATTCCGGTCTCCAGCGTCGCCGTGCCGCTCGTGACCGCCGCCGCGTCCGATGCGTTCAGAGCGTCGTACGTCTCATGAAAAACAGCCGTCATCGCTGGCGGCTCTATTCCCTTTGCACGGACGGCCGCCGCTGCGGCGTCTATTTCGGGGGCGTGTCGTTCCGACGCCATCGCTATCACGAACTGAATCTCCGGCCGCCGCTTCGCCATTATCGCCGCCGTCTCCATCAATTCCGGCAATATCCGCACTATCTCCTTATGCCGGCTGCCCGGCAGCAGCGAAACGATCGGCCGCGCGGCGTCCAGCCCGTGCCGCATGCAAAACTCCTCCTTCGAAGAATCCGCGTGCACTTCCCTCGCCAGCGGGCTTCCGACGTATTCCACGTGCCCAACGCCGTGTTCCGCATACCAGTCCTTTTCGAACGGCAGGATCGTCAGCAGCAGGTCGACGTGTTTCCTGATCGTCCGTATCCGGTATTTCCGCCACGCCCACAATTGCGGTGAAATATAATAAACGACCTTTATTCCTTTCTTCTTCAGTGATTTGGCGAGTTTTAGGTTGAATTCCGGAAAATCGACCAGGATCACGGCGTCCGCCCGCCGCTTTACCGCCGCATTCTTCAATTTTCTGAACGCCGACAAAAATTTCGGCAGCGCCCTCGCTATCTCCGGCAGCCCAACGATCGAAAGGTCGTCCGAATGTATCACCGCTTCGACCCCGGACTCGCGCATCCGCGGCCCCGCGGCGCCGAAAAACGCCGTTTTCTCCGCACCATTCACGGAATTCATTGTTTTTACAAGCTTTGCGGCATGCGCGTCGCCCGAAGCTTCGCCCGCCACGATCATTATGTTCAAACGCTCTTTCATCGACGGCTAAATGGTTATTCTTGAATGAATTATTGAAAATGTAAAATGACAACCAAATCCAATTTTGGGCGCATCAAAGCAGATGTTTTCCGAACAAAGGTTTTGTTTGCTTTCCCCATGCTTGCAGAACGTCTGTTTTACGCATAAAATTTACTATTTTGTGCATTAGTTAAATTCTTTAATTTTAAATTAAGCTTTCGTTGTTTTTATCGATCGCGGAGGGATTTGTGAAGTCTCACTTAACTGTACTTTTTGCGGCCTTTTTGTTGATAGCGGGATCGATGCCCGCCTCGGCACAGGTCGATTCGGTCATCGGACAGGTGACAAGCTCGGCATCTGAATCGATCGCCGGCGGCACAAGCGGTGATGGACGATTCGTCGTTTTTGAGTCGCGCGGCGACGTCGCCACTGTAAATCCCAGAAACTCCGACAATAATTTGGAGATATTTCTTTGGGATTATGCACAGCGGCGGATCTTTCAGCTTACGGACACTAAGAGCGTTCTGACCGACACGACGAAAGCTCCGACGTTCGACAACGTCAAGGTCGAACTTATGAACATCCGCGCCGTCATCAGCAACGACGGCCGTTGGATCGCCTTTACATCGAACGCCACGACCTCGACGCCGACCACGCCGAACAGCACGAACCCCGGAAACCTCGACGGCAACGCCGTCCCGCTCGTCGGCGGTGTAAATCCGCTGACGATGGACGCAAACCTCGAGGTCTGGCTGTACCAGATCCCTGCTTACGCTCCCGTGGCTGACCTTTCGGCCGGTGATGAGGTTCCTTTTACCGACCTTGGTACAGGCACGTTCATTCAGGTGACGAATACCGCCGCCGCGCTGCTGCCGCGCGCCGGTTCAACGACGCTTTCTCCGTTCATTTCGCAGGACAACCACGACCCGAGCATCAGCGACGACGGTAACATTATCGCCTTTGTTTCGAACCGCGACCTCGTACCGGCCGTCGGGAATGGACCGCCCAATAGCAACGACGAGATCTTTACGTATGTCCGCTCCGCCGCCGTTTTCGGCCAGGTGACGCAGACTGGACGAGGCACGGTTTCAAATCCGATCTATAACAAGAATCCGTCGATCGCCGGCAACGGCACGCGCGTTCTGTTCGCCAGCACCGGCGAAAACCCGATCGTCGGCATGACCGGCGGCAATAATCCCGAAGCCGCCCGAAACGAAGAGATCCACATATCCGACCTCGATGCCACAGGCTCGCCGACCGGAACGAAAAAGCAGCTTACCGTGACAACGCCCGCAAACCCGGGCGACGGCGTTAACCGTCTCGATTACGGCCCGCGCATCTCGCGTGACGGCAATTTTCTCGCGTTCGATTCGTTCGCGGACCTCGCCGGAACCGGCCCGATCCAAACGTCGTTCGCGACCTATCTGTACGACATCACTAACCCCGCGGCTCCCGTCATTAAACAGATCGGAGCGCGGAGCGATGCCGATTCCGCGGCAAGTGGCGGCGACATTCAGCGTTATCCCACGTTCACCGATTACGATGCCAGCGGCAAACCTAAGACGCTCGTACTCGAAACCCGGATGAACATCAAACCGGACGGCACGGTGCCGGCAACCCCGAGCGAAGGGTTGAATCCGATCGAAGGCCGGCCGGTCCAGATCTATTCATACCCGATCACGGTCGAGCCTAATCAGCCGTTCATTTTCACGCGTTTGACGAAGCTGCCGCTGTCGACGACGTTCCTTGCCACCGCGCAGCCGCTGCCGAGCAACAGCCTCAAGCGCATGGCTTTCAGTCTTTCGCTGACCGAGGTAGGAACGGGCAACTTCGACCTTCAGGCGGAAGTGTATTACGTCTTGAATCCTACGGCCGTAAATCAGACCGTGATCAACGCACAGTTTGCGACCGGCGCCAGCCGTATGCCTGTATCACCGTCACCGGTGCCGACGCCGTCGCCTACCGCTACGTCGACACCGACGCCGACGCCGAGCCCTTCGCCGTCACCGTCTCCGTCGCCTACGCCGCAGACACCGCCGGCGGTCCACGGCATCTCGCCCGGAATGCTGACGATAATGACATTTGACGCCGGATTCGACCAGCCGATTATCGCGCGCACCGCCGTCGGCGATATTAACCGGAGTTTCCAGCTTCCTATGGAGCTCAGCGGCCTGACCATGACCATCAACGGCGCCACCGTCGGCCTGAAATCCGTCAGCCGTCACCAGATCGTATTCGTATCACCGATCGCGCTCTCAAGCAGCACGAACGGCACCGAATACGAATTCGTGATCAATAACAATGGGACCGTGATGAAAAAGAATGTGACGATCGTTCCCGCGCGTCCTGATATCTTCACGACGTTCCCCAATCCCGGCCCGGGCGGACGAGCAAAGCTCTTTAACGTCACCAACACCGTTCGGACGACGGAACCGTTCACGGTTACAACATACAAACTCCGCGGCGGCCGGCGCGTGCCGAGCCGAATGCGGATCTACGCCACCGGCATCGCGAATACCGGCGCGCCCGTCTTTATCATCAAGATCGGCAGCGTTAATATTCAGGGCTCCGCAGTGTTGACCGGCGGCGTGCCCGTCGAACCCGGCGTTTACACGGTCGATTTTGAGCTGCCTCCGACGCTGAACGGCGCCGGGGATCAGCCAATAATTCTGCAGATCATCGCCGGCGGCGTTACATTCTCATCCCGGCTCGACGATACTGCCCCAAGAGTGTCGATACTGTAACTGACCTTCAGAAAACAAAAGGCGGACCACTCTGGTCCGCCTTTTTTGTCCCTAATCGGCCTCGGCTCTTGGTCATCGCCGCTCGTACTTTCCCTTTACGACTCCTCTACTCCCCAATTTCTTCTGACTTGCAATTGGTTTCTCTTATGAATTGCCCCTAGCTTTAGCTGGGGGTCACCGTCCAATACAAGCTCCGGCTTTAGCCGAACTTATATTAGACTTCCATTCCTTATGGCTTCAGCCCAAACTGGGCTAATGCCCGGTCAATGTTGAACGCCTCACACAGGGCTAAAGCCAGGGGAAATTCATACTCCCCAATTCTACACTCCTCCCCTCCTATAACAATTTGTGATTCTTGCGAAAGATTGGCTTATATATTATCCTAGAGCTTACGGCCATGCGTTAAACTTCCCTAAACAATTTGAGAAAATCGACCGGAATCGAACTTTCTATACAGTTAAAGTTAATATTAACAATAATAATAGGAGCTATTTTATTACATTATGTCAGCAAAAGATGTCAGTACGCCGAAGATCGCCCCGAAGGTTTGGAAGAACGGAGAATTCATTGATTGGAACGACGCACGCGTCCACGTAATGACGCATGCGATCAACTACGGTTCGAGCGTTTTCGAAGGCATCCGCTGCTACAAGACCGTCGACGGTTCCGCGGTTTTCCGCCTGCCCGAACACATGCAGCGCCTGCTCAATTCGGCCAAGATCTATCGTATGGATTCGAAATTCGACCGCGACACCTTCGTACAGGCGACGGTCGACCTGATCGGCATGAGCGATCTTGACGAATGCTACATCCGCCCGCTGATCTTCCGCGGTCTCGATGAAGAAAAACCCGCGTTCGGCGTCAATCCGTTCCCGAACCCGGTCGAATCCTATATCGCCGCCTGGAAATGGGGCAAATACCTAGGTGAAGAAGCACTCGAAGCCGGCATAGACGTCTGCGTCTCGAGCTGGACGCGCATTACCTCCAATTCAATGCCCGCCATGGCAAAGGCCGGCGCGAATTACATGAATTCGCAGCTCATCAAAATGGAAGCCCTGCTCGGCGGATTTTCCGAAGGCATCGCCCTCGACGACCGCGGCTACGTTTCCGAAGGCTCAGGCGAAAACCTTTTCCTCGTCAATAACGGCAAACTGGTCACGCCGCCGCTCGGAGCATCGATCCTGCCCGGCATCACACGCGATTCCGTCATCCAGATCGCACGCGAATTGGGCATCGAAGTGATTGAAACGACCGTCCAGCGTGCCGCTCTTTATCTCGCTGACGAACTGTTCTTTACCGGCACCGCGGCCGAGATCACGCCGATCCGCTCCGTCGACCGCATCACCGTCGGCCCCGGCAAACGCGGCGAGATAACTGCAAAGCTCCAGGAAGAATTCTTCAAGATCCTGCACGGCGAGCGTCCCGCACCGTTCGGCGCCGATTGGCTCACGCCGGTCACATACACCGCCGAAAAAAAAACGCCTGAAGCAGCAGCAAAAGCAAGCTAGTTGATCCCGCATCGACGCGAAAACCAGAACGGAGTGAGACGAAAAAGCCTCACTCCGTTTTTTTCGCGGGCTTTTCTCGCCGGCCGTTTTTCGTTAATGTAATTCTTAACGAATGTCACTCTTAAAGCGCAGTATTCTCGATATCACCGTCTTCGTCTGCGGAGCTCTCGTAATGGTCTATGAGATCATCGGCTCGCGCATTCTGTCGCCGTTCATCGGCGCATCGACCTACGTCTGGACCAGCCTCATCGGCATCATTCTCGCGGCCTTGAGCCTCGGCTACTGGCTCGGCGGACGCACCGCCGACCGCCGGCCGGACGTGCGCGTCCTCGCGTTCGTCATCCTCCTCGCCGCCGGCTGCGTTTCGGCGACGATCCTCGTGAAGGACGTCGTGCTCGCGTTCATCTCTGCCGCTCCGATCGCCCTGGAATTAAAAGCCGTCGCTGCCGCGATACTTCTCTTCGCACCGGCAAGCGTCGCTCTCGGTTTCGTCACGCCCTACGCCGTAAAACTAAAGATGTCGTCGCTTGCCGACGCCGGAAAGACCGTCGGGCGGCTTTACGCTCTCTCGACCGTCGGCAGCATCGCCGGCACGTTCGTCGCGGGCTTTTTCCTTATCCCGTTCGTCGGCAGCGTCCGCACGCTCTATATCATCGCCGGCAGCCTTATCGTTATCTCGGCGCTGCTCGTGCCGCTTTCGGCATCCAGGTTCACCTCCACGGTCATCACGATTTTTGTGCTCGGCATCGGCGGCAGCGAATTCACCGCTTACGCCCTCCGCCGTGCCAACAACCTCCGCGACATCGACACCGAATACAGTAGCGTCCAGGTCTTTGATACGGTCCACGCGCCCACGTCGCGCCCCATACGTGTCATCGCCACCGACCCGTATTTTGCCCAATCCGCCATCTTTCTCGACGGCGAAGGCCTGGTGCTCGATTACGCGCGGTTCTATCATCTGATACGCCATTACCGCCCGGGCTTCCGCCGGTCGCTCCTGATCGGTGGTGCCGGATACACATTCCCGCGCGAATATCTGAACACATACCCCGAAGCCACGATCGACGTCGTAGATATCGATCCGCAGATGACCGCGATCGCTCGAAAATATTTTGGATTGCAGGACGATTCGCGGCTGCGGTCGTTTCACGAAGACGGTCGGGTTTTCCTGAACCAGGCCGCCGCGGGTTCTTATGATGTGATATTGATGGATGCCTTCGGCTCGCTGTTCAGCGTGCCCTACCAACTGACGACGCTCGAAGCCGTCCGCGAAATGCATCGCACTCTTTCGGACGACGGCATCGTCATTTTCAATCTCGGCTCCGCCATCCGCGGCGATGCCAGCCTTATGCTCCAGGCCGAACTAAAGACCTATCGCGAGGTCTTCCCCGTCGTCGACGCCTACAAGGTCCGCCCGGATTACCCCGACGAGAAACTGCAGAACGTCATTATCGTCGCATCCAAATCCCAGGCCGCCGCCGAATCTTCCGATCCGAAGATCGCCGAGCTCCTCGCGCACCGCTACACGGCCGACATCCCGCTGACCGTCCCGGCATTGACCGACGACCTCGCTCCGGTCGAATACTACGGCTCGATCGCTCAGAATGTTTACCTTCGCGACCGATAGTTCCTATCGCAATCCCTGCCCGAACTGTTCCGTACCGAACGCGCCTATACCGTTCAGGCGGAAGCTGAATACGACGCGGTTCTCGTTGCGGGCGCCGACGTTGAATGTGTAATACTGCACCGCGACCGAGCAGCAGTCATACGCGTACCCGAGCGTGTACAGCGAACTGATCAGCGGCGACAGCCGCGCCTGCCTGCGGTTCTCAAAATCGAAGAACAGCGACGTCCCGCCGTACAGGCCTTTGTCGCGATTGCCCATAAAAATGGACGGGCTCCATTGCGAACCGCGCAGCGTTCCTGCTTCCTTGCCGTTCGCGTTCGCGTATTGCTGCAGCGACGGGATAAGCGTGACTGCACGCGTGTAATAGAACGTCTGGAAAATTTTCAGCAGCCGCGTGTCGTACCCGACCGTTGCCGACATCGCCCGCAGCCCGTCGCCCTGCACGCCGACGTCCATTCGCGTGTTCACGAATATTGTCCGCTGCGGCCGGTAGGTCGCGTCGATATTCAGCGGCGAGAAACGCCGCGGCACACCGCCGAACGTGTAAAAGCTCAACGCCGTGATCGGCGCGATCTGGTTTCGCTGTCCCGGTATGAGAGCGCCGCCGAACGTCTTGTCGAAAAAATATTTCCCGCGTACCGTCAGGCTGAACAGTTCGTACGGCTGCACGGATAGCGGGTCTTTTTCTTCTTCGGCGCGTTCGCGCAGCAGCTTCTGCGCCTCGTCGGTCACCGCCTCGGCATACCGCCGCGTATAGATGCGGTTTGTCAGGCCGAATTCGATCTCGTTCGTGTCCGTGATCGTGTCGATGTTGTCGAAACGGATTATTTTCTTGAAATTATCGACGCCTTTGACGTACCTGTACGTCGCGAACGGCTCGATCACGTGCCGGAATTTGAACGTGTTGTCCTTGCCGTAGAAATTTTTCGCCAGCGCCACCGGCCGCACGTCAAATTCGAACTCGCCGTATTTTCTTATCACGTCGCGCCCGACCACCTGCCGCAGCGTGTCGAACGAATTCGAATAATACGTAACGCGCATTCCGCCGGTCGCCGTGAAATTGAAATACTTCGTCGCGATCGGCACCGTCACCTGCGGATAGACGTCGAACCGCTGCCCGATCGCCGGCGATATCACCGGCGCGCTGCCGGTCTTTGCCCGGTACAGCTCGATATTATCGACCTCTTCCCGGCGCGAAACGCCCTCGATCGCCGTCTTGAACGAAAAATACGCCTGCTTGAAAAACGACAATTGCGACGGCCGTTTTTCGAAATTTATGCTCGGCAAATTGCGCGTCTTCACACGCATGTTCGGGATCGATATCACCTGCGACCGCGCCAGCAGGTTCAGCGTGTAATTGCTCCAGCTCTTGTTAACAAAAGCCTGCGACACCTCTATCGGCGAAATGATCTGTTGAATGCCGTCAGAAAATACCTGCCTGAACGCCAGGTTCGACGTCAGCCGCACATCCGCCGCCGCCGTAAATCCGTTCGAAAAATAATGCACGCCCTCGGCATACACGATCGAACCGCCCTGGTCCGGATGTTCGGCGTCCTCTCGCGGCCCGATTATCCTGTCCTTGACCGCATAGAAACCAAAATTGAAGAACGACCGCGAATTCGCACGCGTCCGCAGGTCCATTCCGTACCCGATGCCCCGCGCGCTGTACAGGTCGCCGCGGACCGTCACGTCCGCCGAACGCCCCAGCGTCTGAAAATACGCGCCGGAAACCCGCAATCCCTTATTGCCCGAATATCCGATGGTCGGCGTTAAAAAGCCCGAACTGCGATCGCGCTCCTCGATCGGGATCGAAGCATACGGCAGCGGCACGATGGGAATGTCTTTTACGCGAAACTTCGCATTCTTCAGCTTTACCTTGTCGTTCACCTTTATCCGCGCTTCGTCCGCCGTAAAGCTCCATTTCGGCACGGCTTCCTCACACGCCGTGAACATTCCCTTCGTCACGACCACCTCGTCCAGAGCGGTCCGCTCGACGCGGTCGGCGGTAAAATAAATCACCGTGCCGTCGTTCGTCTGATTCGTAAACCCGGTCGAATCCTCGAATGACCCGAGCTTCGTCTTGTAATTCCAAATACCTTTCGCGCCCGTTATCCGCTGGTCGTCGCCCTGGTCGAACACTACGCTGCCTTCGGCGATCATCTTGTTCTCGGCTTCGATTATCGTTATCTTGTCCGCCTGCAGCCGGTAAATTCCGTAACGCACATCGACGTTGCCGGCGTGGACCACGACGCGGCTGCCCTGTTCGCCCTCGACCGTCTGCTTTTCGGAATAAACGACCACCTCGCCATCGCCGCCTTCGGATTCAAATTCCGGCTTGCGCTTCGGTGCTGAAATGTCCTGCGAGATCGGGTTGATGTTCGGCGTGTCCGTAATGGGATTCGCGACCTGCCGCTCGACCGGGTTCGTCTGCTGCCCAAAAGCCGCGGCCGCAAACATAACTATAGCCGCCGTGAGAATAAATGTGCCGAAAACCCGCATGAAGAATCGCTAGAAGCAATAAAGGAAAATCTTATTGATACTAGCACGAACCAAACGAAAAGTTTAACAGCACACAAACCGCAAACTTAGAAACCCGATCCAAATTTCCCACACCGTTTCCCCTCGTAAACGAGTACCGTTTCTAGCGGAGACTAGTATTGTGCAAGCTTACTTTTTCGTTCTAGTTCCTTAAGATATTCATCAACTTCGTTCGCACGGGCAAAGTTCTTGAGCTCTTTGAGCTTGTTCAATTTCGGTTTTGCCTTGTCTAACTCTCCGCACCAAACATAGAATCCCGCAAGCCGAAGAGAAATGTACGGCGAATAAGATGATTCGGCATAATTGGCAAGAAACGACTCTAAATAGTCCTTCTGTTCCTCAGTATTGTTTCCGGAGTACAGATTTGAAAGATCCGGACCAGTCTTGAGAAACTCTAACGCCGCCCGATCAATTCCTTGCGGTTCTGTGATCGTGATCGTGACCCAATCCGATTGGATCTTTTCGCTGCTGCCCCGGTTTTTGAAGCTCGCCCTCATCTCGTATACACCGGGATTCAAGAAATATTTATCCAAGTCGATGCTCATCAGTTCGGTATGTTCAATAACCGCTCCAGGAGGAATAAGTGTGTTCCTTCCAATGCTGCGTACCCGGTCGCGCGACAGCGGGTCAATCTTTCGAACGTTGGGCTCACCAGCGGAGCGCAGAAAGATCTCCACAAAATTGGACACGAAGCGCAACGACGCATGGCCGCTTATGCTTTTGTCCGTTTCGTTTCGCAGACTAAACTTAATGGGAATTGGCTCCAACGGAACAAATGTCGTTTTCGAGGTTGAAATTGACAAGCCCAATTTGGCAAAGCTCTGGGATTCCGTCGACGTTGCCTGGGTATAAATATTCGGTATCAGCAATAGGCAAATCATGCTCAAACATTGAATGAAATTGGTGATCATAAAATTTCTCACTCGATTAATGTCCCGGACTTTTAACTCTGCAACGGATTAAATGAATGTGTTCGGGAATGAATGTCGAAATTGGGCTTAATTCGTCTTTCGACATAATTCCGTGGTTATCACCGTCGCCCAATATCCCGACTTCGTGTCCTAGTTCGTGGGGAACGGTGATTTCTATATTTTTAAACGCCCGACCATCCCGCAACCACGATCTGCGAACCTCCTTCTGAACTTCTTGATATATAACGCTGCCAAATCCACTCTTCGGAAATTGTTGACAAACTGCGCCTGGAATCGCGTTTCTCTGATTTATATTTCCCGATTCCGGTTTTCATTTTCTCGGTTTCTGCTTTCGTGGATGATCCTCCTTAAACTTGCGTCTTCGAGAACATATCAGGGTCAACCCTTCAATATCGCAATTTTCTGCGAGTTCCGTTGACACATGTTAAGCAAAAAGAGAAACCCCGCCCGCGTTCGATGGCGTGCGATCATTCGCGGGCGGCCTCGCCGCCAATGTCATGAACAAACACAAGGGGATGGGAATTGCAATTTAGCCGGTCTAATCCCGTTTTTTTGCCGATCTGATCGGTTGGTTCGACGCTAATGTGGACTATTATTGTGCAAGCTTTCGCTTTCTTTCGAGTTCATTTTGCAATTCGTCAACTTGCGGGGACAAAACAAAGTCCTTCAGGCTTTTTAGTTTTTCCAATTTTATGTTCGCCTTTTCCAGGTCGCCGACCAACACGTAATACCTGGCGAGATTATATTGAATGTATGGGGCGTACGGCGAATCGGAGAAATTCGCTAAAAAGGCTTCAAAGTAAGTCCGCTGCTCGTCTGTTTCGGGGAGCTGGTACAGTCTCGAAACGTCGATGCCTTCCTTCAGGAACTCGTAAGCAGCGTGATTTGCACCCTCGGTACCATGGAATGATATGGTTATCCACTGCGAACTAATTGTTTCCGGCGTGCCACTGCGATCGTGTGCAACGGCCTGTATGCCGTAATTGCCAGGCACTGGGAAATGGCGATCAAGGTCCAAGGTGAGAATTTGGGTATCTTGCACCGCTTGTTGGGGCGAGATTACGCCTTCCCGACTAATGCACCGTGCCTTAAAGAGTGAAAGAAGCCTAACCTCGCGTACCTCACCGTCAGGATGCCTGACAAAAATCTTCACGCCGCTGCAGGAAAATCGAAAAGAGGCGCTGCCGCGTATCGGGCCGCCGGTATTATTTTTCAGTTCGAAAACTAACGGAACAGGTTCGAGAAGGACATAAGCCGGCTTGGTCGTCGCGATGCGCAGCGTCAAGTCGGAAAAACGGAATGATTCGACAGCTTGGGCCCGCATGTGGGCGACTGCCACAAGAAGTAGAAAGGTCAGAAGTAAAAACCTAGATTTCATAATCTGCACCTCGTCATCAGGATTGACCTGGACTCTTTACGCGGCATCTTATTAGATGAATATGCTCAGCAGTAAAAACAGGCTCTGGATCAAGCACAGCCGACATTATTTTATCGGAGTCGTCGTCGCTATCGCTGTCGATCCCGAACTGATGTCCGAGTTCGTGGGGTGCTGTGAGACCGTTATCCTTGATCCCGGCATTGCCAAAGGGTACAGGAGTGAAAGCTCGAAGAGGGCCGGTGAACGTGATATTCCCGTTATTATTGATAAATATAGAACTGTAATTTGTACCGAAGTAATTGATCGTTAGTCCTAACGGAATCGGCCCGATAGACTCGTCATCGCCCGGCAGCATGGCATTGGCGTCGAAGCCAGAGCGCACCGCTCCGGCAGAAACGTGCATTGAAACAAGTAATACAAGTGCAATGCAGGATAGGATTCCACAAGCACGGGTACGGTAAGGGGAGGCTTGAATTTTGTTCATAGCGTAATGGGAAAACACGCTGGCAGAAAACTAAATTTAGTGTATTCTGGCGCACTTCGCGGCGTCAATAGTTTTTTTTGCTTGATAATTAACTACAATAATCTGCAACCGGGGTGAATTATAGAATCAGCGCACGCGTCACGCTGGATTCGTCGGTGGGTCTACCGTACTGCATTTCTCCACGCCCTGCCCCGGGCCGAAGGCAGCGATCGACGCTCAGCATGATCCGAATACGCTGCTATCTCCTCGATCTCTTTCCAAATAAATTGTCTCGCTTTGCGGGAATCTTGAGTTGAGTACGCAATCAACATAGCAGGCACCTGCCGTGATGTAAAGATTTTTTCCCGCGGCTGCGTAACACACACCGCCTTCCTCTTATGAATTGCCACGGGCTTTCCTATTATAAATTGCCGCGGGCTTTCCTCTTACAAATTGCCACCGGCTTTCCTCTTATAAATTGCCACGGGTTTTCCTCTTACAAATTGCCACCGGCTTTCCTCTTACAAATTGCCGCGGGCTTTAGCCCGTGGTCACCGCCCAACAACTGCCCGGCTTTAGCCGAACTACTCCGAAAAAACGATCATCCTTCCGGCTTCAGCCAAATGGTGCCAAAGCTAACGACAATTCAAAATACTCCTCCACTCCCCTACGCCCTTACTCCCCCACTCCCTCACTCCTCCACTCCCTTACTCCCCCACTCCCTCACTCCTCCACTTCTCCCCTCCGCCAACTATCAAACCACACCCTCCCAAATCCCGGAACAGCGATTTTTATGAAACAGGGTGATTTTTATAAGATTTATGATTTTTATGAAATTTATGATTTTTACACGTCAGATCCGCCCGTCGCGGACCCTCAAAACTGCGTCGGCGCGTCAAAAATGTCACTAAGCGGGGGTTTACGCGCCGCTAAGCCAACTAAACCGCGCCGCTAAGACGCAGAAAGCGTGTCACTGGCCGGCGCCTCCATTATCCCGTCTATGATCTCCGCCTCGTACATCCCGCCTTTGTCAATTATCGCGATAATGTAGAGAATATTCCCGAGGCCCATAGTGTCAAAACATTCCATCCTTGTCGTCGAAGACGAAGAACTCATGCGCTCCATCCTTCGCCGGCTGCTCGCGGCCGAGGGTTATGACGTCCTCACCGCCGACAGCGCCGAAGCCGCTCTCGACGTCTATTCGCAAACGGACGTCGCTCTTATTCTGACCGACATCAAAATGGCCGGCCGCTCCGGGCTCGACCTGCTCGACCGCATAAAATCCATCGACGCCGAAGCGCTCGTCATCATCATGACCGCCTATTCATCGGTCGATTCCGCGGTCGCCGCCCTTCGAAAAGGCGCGTACGATTACATCACCAAACCCTTCGTCAACGAAGACCTGCTTCAAACCGTCCGCAACGCCATTCGCCAGCGCGACCTCTTTCATGAGAACCGCGCCCTTCGCCGCGAACTGCACCGCCATTCGAATTTTTCCGAGATCATCGGCGAAAGCACGGGCCTGCGCAGCGTCTTCAGCATCGTCGAAAAAGCGGCCGACACCAATGCGAACATCCTGATCCAGGGCGAAAGCGGAACCGGCAAGGAGCTCATCGCCCGCGCCCTCCATTTCAACAGCGCCCGCTCCGGCAAACGATTCCTAGCCGTTAATTGCGGAGCTCTGCCCGAATCGCTGCTCGAAAGCGAACTCTTCGGCCATACAAAAGGCGCATTCACCGGCGCAATTTGTGAAAAGAAAGGACTTTTCCGCTCGGCGTCGGGCGGGACGCTTTTCCTCGACGAGGTCGGCGAGATGCCGGCGTCATTGCAGGTAAAGCTGCTGCGGGCTCTACAGG
>JAEZIT010000108.1 GCA_023436495.1 Acidobacteriota bacterium | reverse complement strand
GACACGGATGGTTCGAAGGCCGGGAAGAAGAAGATAAGGAACCACGGATGAGCGCGGATGGATACGGATGGCTTGAAGACCGGGAAGAAAAAGATAGGCAACCACGGATGAACACGGATGGACACGGATGGTTTTGGAATGGGACGTTAGCGATCGGCTGCATATCGATATGGAAAAGGGAAGTTTGATGGAGAGTTTGTTTGAGCCTGACGCGTCGTCATGGGACGTGCTCAACGACATCTCCAAACAGGTTATCGGGGCGGCGTTTACGGTGAGTAATGAGCTGAGCTGCGGTTTTCTTGAAAAAGTGTATGAGAATGCTCTCGCGTATGAATTGCGGAAGCGGGGAATCAATGCGGTGCAACAGGAACCGATCCGCGTCTTGTATTCGGGAGTGGAGGTCGGTATTTATCAAGCGGACCTTGTCGTCGAAGGTAAAGTGCTGGTCGAATTAAAGGCCGTACGTGAATTGAATGAGATCTTTATGGCCCAATGTACGAACTATTTGAAAGCTACGCGGATGCGGCTTTGCCTGCTAGTAAATTTCGGCAAGCCAAAAGTGGAAATAAAGAGGATCGTACTTTAACAGAATCTGTGTTTGTCTGAGTCCATCTGTGGCTGAAAATTAATAAAAAATGAGCTTGAGAGAAAGGATCGAGGCGATGTTCTCGCGGACGGAGTTTGACGATGCGGACCGCGGGACGTTCGAAGAATTCAAGGCGGCGCTGCGGCGGGGCGAGGTGCGTTCGGCGGAGCGGGACGCGGACGGGACTTGGCACGCGAACGCGTGGGTGAAGCAGGGAATTCTGCTCGGGTTTCGGATGGGCCGTATGACCGAAATGTCTCTGCCGACGGAGACGCTGCAGTTTTTTGATAAGGACACATTTCCGCTGCGGCCGATGACGGTGGGCGACGGCGTGCGCATCGTTGTGGGCGGTTCGTCGATCCGCGACGGGAGCTATGTCGCGAAGGGCGTGGTCGTGGTCCCGCCGGCGTATATAAATGTGGGCGCGTATGTGGACGAAGGTTCGATGATCGATTCGCACGCGCTGGTCGGTTCGTGCGCACAGATAGGGAAACGCGTGCACCTTTCCGCGGCGGCGCAGATAGGCGGCGTTTTGGAACCGGTCGGAGCGGTGCCCGTCGTTATCGAAGATGACGTGCTGGTCGGCGGAAATACCGGCGTTTACGAGGGAACGGTGGTGCGTGAGCGGGCGGTGCTGGCGAGCGGAGTAATTCTTACGCGCTCGACGCCGCTGTTCGATCTGCCGAATGGAAGAATTATAAAAGCGGACGGTGACAAGCCGCTCGAGGTTCCCGCCGGAGCCGTTGTGGTACAGGGCTCGCGGCAGATATCAAGCGGCTTCGGAAAAGAGAACGGGCTGTCGATATACGCGCCGATCATCGTAAAATACCGCGACGAAAAGACCGACACGTCGACGAAGCTCGAGGATTACCTCCGCTGAAGGATTTCAATCATCCCAGCCTCACCCAAAATTCGCCGTTTCCATCCCGCCGTACATTTGGCTAAGATAGAGCGAGAGGTAGGAATCACGTTATGGCCGAAAACGAAGACAACGAACAAAATGACAAGCACCCCCTAAAGGACAAGATCTCCGGCTTGGGCCAGGTCCTGATAGGTGAGATCGAGACGATCGGCGGTGTGTTGACGGCGGACCCGACCACGCAGGCCGAAGGCGAATTCAATGTAGAGGTCGGCACGGTCCGAGAAGAGATCGAAGAGAACCTGGAAGACGAAAAGGAAAACGAAGAAAGTTAAATGATACCGACGCAGAAGAGTGAAGGATTTGTACTGCCGAAGCGCCTGCAGGGATTGCAGCCGACGCTGATCCGGCAGTTCTTTGAGCGGGCATTGCCCGACAGCATCAATTTCGGATTGGGCGAACCGGACCTGCCGACGCCGCAGTTCATTCGCGACGAGGCGGCGCGTGTCACGCGCGACGAGCAGAACGGGTATTCGTCGCATCCGGGCATGCCGGCGCTGCGTGAAAAGATCGCGGAGCAGTATCCGCACCTCGGGCTTGGGATCGGCGACGTGGTCGTTACGTGCGGGTCGCAGGAAGCGATGACGGCGGCTCTGCTAACGATCGTCGATCAGGGCGACGACGTTCTGATACCCGACCCGAGTTTTCCGGCGTATGACGCGTGCGTCCGCATCGCGCAGGGAAATCCGGTCTATTACAGAATGCCTGCCGACGCCGGATTTGCGTTCGATATCGAAGAATTCAAAAGATCGATCACCCCGCGGACAAAGGCGGCGGTCGTGATCTCGCCTTCGAACCCGACAGGGAAAATATTGACGGAAACTGACCTCAGGCAGATCGCCGAAGCGCTGGAAGGGACGGGGATCTATCTGATCTCGGACGAGATCTACAGCGAGCTTTATTTTACGGAGCGGCCGCATTCGGCATCGGAATTTTACGATCACACGGTGATCGTCAGCGGGCTTTCGAAATCGTTGAGCATGACGGGCTGGCGGCTCGGGTGGGCTGCAAGTTCGCGGCCGGAAATAATGAAGGGCATCCATGTGCTGCACGGGTTTCTGACCGTTTGCGCAAACACGATGACGCAGAAGGCCGCACTTCTGGGCTGGTCGCCGGAAGCCGAAAAGGCAAAGGCGGACGCTCGCGAGATATATAAACGCCGCGGTGAGTTTCTAGTTGACCTGTTGGAAAAGGAACTCGGCCTGCGTTCGACGGCACCCGAAGGCGCGTTTTACACTATGCTGGACGTGCGGCCGTTTGGCGACGACATCGAGATCGCCGAACGTTTTCTGCAGAACCGCGTTATCACAGTCCCCGGCGTTGCCTTTGGGAAAGAGGCGAAGGGATTTTTGCGGATCTCATTCTGCAATACCGAAGAGCGCATGGCAGAAGGCGTCCGGCGAATGAAGGAAGTGTTGTAGAATCCGCGACATCCTGTTTATGAGAAAATATCGCGTCGGGATACTGGGTGCGACCGGAACGGTGGGACAGCGGTTCATCGAACTGCTCCAGGACCATCCGCAATTTGAGGTTTCGGCACTCGCCGCCAGCGACCGCTCGGCGGGGAAGACATACGCCGAGGCGTGCGCGTGGAAATTGGCCGGTTCGATCCCGGAAAGCGTCCGCGACATAGTGGTGCAGCCGATAGAACCGCCGCTCGATTGCGAACTGGTTTTTTCCAGCCTGCCGTCGTCGGTCGCGCGTGAAACGGAAGAAGCTTTTGCGCGTGCCGGCTACCCGGTCATCAGCAATTCGTCGTCGTACCGGATGGACGAGGACGTGCCGCTGCTGGTGCCAGAACTGAATCCCGACCACCTTGAGTTGATCGAAGTTCAACGAACGAAACGCGGGTTTACGACCGGGTTTATCGTAACAAATCCTAATTGCTCAGTGATCAGCGTAGCGCCGCCGCTGGCCGCGATCCATCGAAGGTTTGGTATCGAATCGGTGATCATCACGACGCTTCAAGCGATCTCGGGCGCGGGTTATCCGGGCGTTCCTTCGCTCGATATTACGGATAACGTCATTCCTTATATTGCCGGTGAAGAACCTAAGGTCGAGACGGAAACGCAGAAGATACTTGGGCGGTTTGCCGACGGCGCGATCGAAAAGGCCGATTTTACGGTTTCGGCGCAGTGTTTTCGTGTACCGGTCATTGATGGGCACACAGCGTCGGTCCGGGTGAATTTGAAGGAAACGGCGACGCTCGAAGACGTTATTGACGCAATGCGAACGTTTCCGGTGCTTGACCTGCATTCGTCGCCGAAACATTTTATCGAGGTCAGCGATGAGCCATCGCGCCCGCAGCCGCGGCTTGACCGCGACAACGGCGGCGGGATGACAATAACGGTAGGCCGAGTGTTTCCCGACAACGTCTTCGATTACCGTTTCGTCGCTCTTAGCCACAATACCGTCCGGGGAGCTGCCGGGTCGGCGATCCTGAATGCCGAGCTCTTGATCGACAAACGCATCATCTGATCAAACCTCTCGATAATGCTTTACCAGGTCATCCATTTCGCCGAGGCGCGTGATGGTGTTGATCGCCGACGAATAGCGCAGCTCCTGTGCGTAGCCTTCGGTAATGGCAAGCTGCTGCTTCCATTTTCGCTCATTGTGCGGCAGCGGTTTCGGGAATACGAGCTTTTTGCTGAGCCGCTGTGCCGACGCTTGAAAAACGAAACGCGCGGCGGCTTTGTAATGCTCGAACGCGATTCGGACCGATGTTGAAACCCGGCCGAATTTAATGTCGGGGCTGGCGTGCCCGCTGGCGATCGCCGACAGGCAGGCAAGCCTAAACCCGTTCACAAGCCCGATCCGCTCACATCGTGAATCACATTTATTAAAGTTTACGGGCAATATGTCCGTCTTCGCGAAAAATCCCTGCAGATAATCAGAGCGATCGGGCGAATACGGCCGGAGAAGGTCGTGCGGGTGGCGCGACCGAATAATGAGCTGGCGCGGGACACAGTGCGCCGCGTGCGTTTCGTCCTCTTCGGAGCCGAAATCGTCCTGCCAATGCGCCTTGACCATTCCGAAGCTGCGGGTGTTGAGCGGAATTATCTCGGTGACAGCCATAAGGTGCAATTCGAGCAGGATCGATGCAATCGCACGCTGGCGGCGGCCTTCGTGCCAGCGAGCGCGGTCCTTTACCGAACGTGGGGCGTTCTCGTCTCCGAAATCTATCCAATAATCAGCCTGTCGGCGGTCGGCCATATCAAATATAGACTTAGTTACGGCGAAAATTTGCCGTCTGTTCGCGTTGTCGTATATATTTAAGCTTTTTAGAGAGTACTATTTATATATCGATAAATCATTCCATGACATCAGATACGCCGGTCGAAAGAACATTCATTTCAAAGGTCTTCATCACGGTGGCGATCGTGCTGCTGACGGTCCTTCTGCTGCTGCTCGTATATTTCACGTTCGACGTTTTACTACTGGTCTTTTCGGCGGTGCTGCTGGCTATTCTGCTGCGCGGTTTGGCGGATATGCTCGGCAGGTGGGTGCCGCTGAGCGACGGAATTCGCGTGATGATCGTGTCCGCGTTCTTGCTGGCTGTTCTGGCCGGAGCCATAGTCGGGCTTGCTCCCAGCATCGCGGACCAGGGCCAGCACCTGCGGGAAGAACTGCCGCGGTCATTCGACGCCGCTCGTCAATACATTATGCAGTTCGGGTGGGGCCGCGCGATCATTGAACAGCTTCCGGACCTGAATACGATCTGGGATAACATCGCTTCGTCCGGGATGCTTTCGCGGGTCGGAGGGGTATTTACTTCAACGATCGGCGCGGTCGGCAACGTGGTAATCGTCATATTGCTCGGGATCTATTTCGCGATCGAACCGCTATATTACGCCCGCGGTTTTACGAAACTGTTTCCGGTAGCGAAACGCGAACGCGTTTGGGAAGTGCTGGGCGGCATCAATGAAATGCTCCGCTGGTGGCTGGTCGGGAAAGCCGGGTCGATGCTGTTCATCGGGGTTTTGACTTGGATAGCACTATCGATATTGGGTGTCCCACTGGCCCTGACGCTGGGGTTGATCGCGGGGCTGTTCTCGTTCATTCCGAATTTCGGGCCGATACTTGCGGCAATCCCCGCGGTACTGATCGCATTTATCGAGAGCCCGATGATGGCGGTCTATGTGATCGCGATCTATGTCGGGGTGCAAATAGTTGAGGGGAATATCGTGACGCCGATCATCGAACGCGAGACGGTCGAACTTCCGCCGGGGCTGACGGTCGTTTTTCAGCTTGCGCTGTCGGTGCTGGTCGGTGGATTAGGGCTCGTGCTTGCGACGCCGCTTCTTGCGATGATCATGGTCATCATCCAGATGGTCTATGTCGAAGATGTGCTCGGCGACCGGGAAACAGACGTCGAGGAAAAGATCGGGGAAGAAGGGATAGAACGTGAGGGCAGGGAACTCGGGGAAGAGGAATAGGAATTGAGCCGGAGTTCTTTGCGAACTGTGCGTGGGCAGGTCTTTTTAGAGATCATTAGCGCGCCTGTTAAACGGAGCAGATATTTTCACGCAAAGCCGCGAAGGACGCAAAGTAGAGGCTTTGTGAGATCGCACGAACTCGCCGCGGAGGGCCCGGCATCTTCGAAGGAATTATTCTTATGTAAATCGCGCGTTTGCGAGTGGTCGCGCTTTGCGGGAAAATCTTAATTTATGATCGAACGTTACACATTGCCCGAGATGGGCTCGGTATGGTCGCAGCAGAACAAATTCCAGAAATGGCTGGACGTCGAAATTGCCGTTTGCGAAGTGCACGCGGACGACGGAACGATCCCGCGGGAGGCGCTGGAAGAAATAAAAGCGAAGGCGGCGTTCACCGTCGAACGCATCAACGAGATAGAAAAAACGACCGATCACGACGTGATAGCGTTCACGACGAATCTAGCGGAAAATATCGGCGATTCGGCACGGTTTGTACATTACGGCCTGACGTCGAGCGACGTGGTCGATACGGCAAATGCTCTGCTGTTGAAGGAATCTTGCGCGATCCTGCTGGCGAAGGTGGACGCGCTGCTGGACGTCTTGAAACGAAGGGCGTTCGAATTCAAGGACACGCCACAGATCGGGCGAACACACGGGATTCATGCTGAGCCGACGTCGTTCGGATTGACATGGGCTCTTTGGTATTCGGAAATGCAGAGAAACCGCAAGCGCCTGAAACGCGCGGCCAAAGCCGTTTCGGTCGGGAAGATCAGCGGGGCCGTCGGAGCATTTGCTCATCTTGCTCCGGATGTAGAAGAACGCGTTTGCGAAAAGCTGGGGTTGAAAGCGGCGGACGTTTCGACGCAGGTCATCCAGCGTGACCGGTATGCGGAATATCTGTGTACGCTTGGGATAATTGCCTCAACGCTGGAAAAGATGGCACTGCAGGTCCGGCATTGGCAGCGTACGGAAGTCCGCGAGGCGCAGGAAAAATTCAAGACGGGGCAAAAGGGTTCGTCCGCGATGCCGCACAAGCGTAATCCGATACTATCTGAACGCATCTGCGGAATGGCGCGGACCGTGCGTGCCAATTCGATCGTGGGAATGGAAAATATCGCCTTGTGGCACGAACGCGATATCTCGCACAGTTCTGCGGAACGCATTGTCCTGCCGGATTCTTCGGCGACGCTGGATTATATATTGGCAAAGGCAACTTCGCTGCTGGATACGCTGGTCGTCTATCCGGAAAATATGCTGAAGAACCTGAACCTTATGCGCGGATTGGTATTCAGCGGGCAGCTTATGCTCGCGCTGACGCAGAAAGGCGTCTCCCGCGAAGACGCATACGTTTACACGCAGCGCAACGCGATGAAGGTTTGGGACGAAGGCGGTGAATATAAGGACCTGATCATGAATGACGCGGATATTACATCCCGATTATCTGCCGAAGATATCGAGCGTGTCTTTGATCTGCGTCATTACCTTCGCAACGTAGATAAAGTTTTCGAAAGAGTGTTCAAGGACTAGGCATCGACCTCGAGTAGGAAGGGAAATAAAAGCGGACGACGGGCCTGACCGAACCCACGTCCGCTTTCGCTATTTTGACTTAACCGCCGAAATCGATCGGAAGGATCAAACCCACTTTTCCGCAAAGCCGCCGACAACGGGAAGCTTGGTCATTTCGCCGCCATAGGCCTTGATCGCGCCATAAATGAGCCCGCCGATCCAGGCGACCAGAAAGACGAAGTAAAGCAGCGAGAGAAGGCCCCACACCAGCATGCCCAGGGTGCTGGACACCATGCTGATCGCAAATCCGACGATCATTCCAATGATCATCACAGCGATGATGGCGAACGTGATCCCAACTGACCAAAGAACCGATTGCAGAGCGTGAAAGCGCACAAATCGGTTGTCTTTCTCCATAAAAATAAGGATCAGGGCAAGAATGCCGATGGGATAACCGATCAGCGCGGTAACATTTGCGTCAAGTCCGATTGCAGACTTTTGGTTTTGCATTTCTAAGAATTAACTCCTTTTCTTTGTACTGGATTCAAAGTTCAAGCGTAGACAAAGCACGTGAAATCTAACATATGACGTTGATAATTACAACGATTTGCGTAACAATCTAAAGTTTATTTCGGAGACAAAAATGAAGGCAAAGGTATACGTAACATTAAAACCAAGCGTCCTTGATCCGCAGGGAAAGGCCATTCAGCATTCGGTGGAACTGCTCGGCTACGGCCAGATCGCGGACGTTCGTCAGGGAAAATATTTTGAGATCGCGCTCGATCCGGCAGTGACGGAATCCGAAGCACAGGCCGCCGCGGAAAAGATCGCAAAGGACGTGCTTGCAAATCCCGTGATCGAAGATTACAAGGTGGAAATTGTTAATAGTTAATGGTTGAGTTATGAAATTTGGGGTCATAGTATTTCCCGGTTCCAATTGCGACCATGACGCATATCACGTCGTGTCTAAGCACGTTGGCCAGCCGGTGGATTTTATCTGGCATAAGGAAACGGACCTGAGCAGTTATGACGCGCTGCTGATTCCGGGCGGGTTTTCGTACGGAGACTATCTTCGGGCGGGCGCGCTCGCTCGGTTCTCGCCTGTGATGGGTGCCGTCAAGGATTTCGCGGCGGAGGGTAAGTTCGTTTTTGGAATATGCAACGGATTTCAGATCCTGTGCGAAGCCGGCCTGCTGCCCGGGGCATTGATGCGGAATGCGAATCTACATTTCGTATGCCGTCACGTGAATATTCGGGTCGAGAATGCCGAAACGCCGTACACGACCGAACTTGACGAAGGCGACGTGCTGTCGATCCCGATCGCGCACGCCGAAGGCAACTATGTCTGCGACGCCGAAACTTTCAATATGCTCCAGGAGAACAACCAGATAGTTTTCCGGTATTGCGACGAGAACGGCGAGATCACCAAAGAGGCCAATCCGAACGGCGCAGGTTCGAATATCGCGGGCATCTGCAACCTGGACCGCAACGTTCTTGGGATGATGCCGCACCCGGAACGCGCTTGCGAAGAACTGCTCGGATCAAATGACGGAAGGGATATCTTTCGATCGTTGACGAACGCGATCGCCGCAGCGGCAGCAAGATAGCACTATTAAAGGTGGAAAAAAACGCGCTTCGTCATGGGACGAGGCGCGTTTTTGTATTTGCTATGCAGATAGCGATCAGTTCTTCGCCGAATTGATCTTTACTCCGCCGTTGGTCGTCATGATACGTATAGCCGGTCCGCCGCCGTTAAGGACGGTGTTCAGGCGCGTATTGCGTGATCGTCCGTATTCATGGCCCTTATAATCTTCTTGAGTGACGTTCAGCGCAGAGATATCGCTTTTGAATCCGCCATTGCTCGTACCCATTTCGAAATTTGCCGAATAGCCTTCCGGCACCGTCAATGCGACGCCGCCATTTGTCGTAGTGACATCCAGGCCGCCGCCCTTCCAACTGCTGCCGCTTAGTTCTACTTTGACGCCGCCGTTCGTCGTGTTTCCGCGGACCTCGCCCGAGAGGTCGGACAGCTTGACGGCGCCGTTGGTGGTTTCGAATTCGATCCGTCCTTCGACCGATGCTATTGCGATGCCGCCGTTTACGGCCCTCAGATTCAGATCGGTGTTTCGCGGTACAAGTATCTCGTACGACACTGCCCAATTAGAGTGGTCGGAGCCTTCCGCTTTGATCGTAGAACCTGTCGAAACGCGAATGCTGCCGGCGACGGCACGAGCGTCTGCATCGGTCGATCCCCACGTCTGCACGCATGCCCTAACAAGGACATCGCTGCGGGACGAGCCCTTTACAACGATACCGCCGTTGCGGCCGCCGTCAACGGAAATTCTGCCGGAAGCCGCCAGCGGCGTTTCGCGAAGCTCTTTAAAATTAACGCGGCCGTCCCCCGAATAATTATTACCTGTGCAGAATTCAGTATTTTTTCCGGTGTTTATGGAATGCGCCTGCCCAAAGGCGATCGAGCACGAAAGGGAAATGATGGCGAATAAAAGAACGCCGAAGCGGGTGCGCGAATGTACTGTCATAAAAAGTTTGCCTCCAAATTGTGGTGTTCCAAAGCTAGAAACACCACGGGCTTTCGATTTATGACAAAGAATTTATGCGCCTGTTACCAATAGATCTCGAGCTGGTATTCCTTCGCGCCGCCTTTGCCGTCAAATATTTCGACAATGGCAGTGAAATTGTTTGCTTCGGAAGGCTGCTGAATTACTTTGACTTCACCACGGCCTTTTCGCTTCGCCGCGTTTACCGTTACAGGCGATTCCGGCAGCCAGGACGTGAAGCTGTAAACGCCGTCCGGATAAGCACGGCCCGAAACGGTTCGTGTTTCGATGCGGCCGCGGGTTTTTACAAGGTGGACGCGATCATCGATCGTTCCGCGGTAAAAGACGCGGCCGCCGGCGTCCTGTGCGGGAATGGACACGGCAAACAGCGCCGCTGCAAATAACAATGCGAAGCACAGACGTCTCATTTCTGCCTCCTACAAATATTAATTTACGCTTACCGTCAGACCCTGCTTGCTCAATTTCCAGTCAAGAACCTCGGCGCCGTTCTGGGCGGCCAGTGCCGTTTCGACGTCTCCGCGGCGTCCGTCTTCACAGAAGAATGCAATGCAGCCGCCGCCGCCGGCACCGCAAACCTTTGCGGCTATCGCCCCATTGTCCAAGGCCGTTTGGATAAGGTGGTCCATCTGCGGCGTGGTGATATTTGGCGACAGGCGTTTACGTTCGGGATGAGATTCTTTGAGTATCAAACCAACGGCGTCCCAATCCCCTTTTATCAATGCTTCGCGCATCGCGACGGACGTGTCCCTGATGCCTTCGAATATCTCGAATATCTCGCGGTCGCCGTCGATATGGCGTTTCGTGATCTCCCAATTGTTCGTACCGGAATTTCGTGGTTCGCCGGTATATAAGACCGAAATGCGCCTCTCAAGTGTTTCGATATCGATATCGAGTTCCTCACGGCAGATCCCTACCGGCTCGAAATGAATGCTCGCAACGCCGCCATATTGCGCGGAATAATAATCCTGAAAACCGGTCGGGACCCGGATCACCTGGCACTCCACATTCGCGGCGATCGGGATGAAGCGATCCGGCGTATAGCGATTTCCAACGAGCGCGTTCAAGGCGCCGATGCATGCAATATTAAGCGTTGACGAACCGGCAAGTCCCGCACCGGCAGGCGCTTCCGATTCGGTCGTCATGGTGAAACCTGTATCGGGGCGAAAGAAATATACCAGTTTCGAGAGTAATTCGAGTCGCGGCTCGTCCTTCAATTCGTCTATCTTCGCGACCGACGTTTCAAAACTGACGCCGCGGTCGATAGATTCCAGCACGATGCGGCCGTCGTTCCGCGCTTCGATGCGGCAGCGAGCCATCATGTCGACGGCGAAGTTCACGGTTGATGCCCCTTCGTGAAAGAGGAATAGCGGCGGTATGTCTATTGTCCCACCGGCGAGATCTACTCGCGTCGGAGCGGATGATTCGATTATCACTGATTATTTCCCTCGGATAGCAAAAGGATGACGGAATATATTATCGCAGAAGCACCTGAATTTAACAGCGGGAAAGCATCATTTCTTCGCGGCTTTTCCGGTTTCGGCCGGCTGTGCCGTCTCGTTCTCATCACGATTCGGTTCGCGGGTTAAATGAAGGCGTTCGCCGATATCGTGGAGTTTTTCCTGCGCGACCTCTTCGATGCCGTGAAGTTTTTCCTCGATCTTGTGCAGCGTTTCCGGATTTGCCTCTTCGACGCGTTCCGAGAGCCAGAAACGCTCTATCACGTAAAACACGACGATCCCGCCGAGTACGATGAAGAACAACGCGATGCCGATCTGCCGGAAATCGCCGATGATCGATGTTATGGCGCCGCTGAAGAAATATCCGACGCCCGACAGCAGAAGAACCCAGATCGAACAACTGATCGCATCCAGAATAAGGAATCGGAGGAACGACATTTTGCCGATCCCATAAAACAGGCACATCGCCGCGCGTATGCCGTAAATATACTTAGAAATAATGATCGCGAAGCCGCCGAAATTTGCGATCAGGCGTTCGACGCGCGGCTGCGCCATTTGGTAAAACCGATAATCCTTTGCCTTCTGGTGAAATATCCTGCCGACGCCGTAAGCAATGCTGTCGCCGACCATTCCGCCGAGCGTTCCGGCCAGGAAAAGCTTCAAAAAACTGTACTGGCCGAAAAAACCGCTATGGGCCATGGCGCCCGAAATAAGGAGCGTAATATCGCCCTCGACCGTGCAAAGAACAAATACCGCGTAGATGCCGTACTGTTCTATGATCTGAGAAAGTTGATCCATAAAAGGCTAAAGGATCGCGAAATCCGAAAGACTGTCAAAAGATTAACTTTCAGACGGTTGTGAGTCAAACAAATCAAGTTTCATGAATTGTTTGACAGTTCGGCGGCGAGTGTCTAAAATCGCGATAGTTTCGACGTAAGAGTTGCGGATAAATGGTGGATAATGAGCGAAAACGATGGCGCCGCGGGTAAAGTCACGGTCGGTATCGAAGCGTCGAGTACGGCGTTTACGGCAGTGGCATTGGATGCTGAGGGCAAAAGTACCGGCGAACGTACACTTGTTCCCGATGGTTCCGGCGAAACCTTAACCCAGCTTATTTCATTCATCGGCGGACTTAAGGAGGAATTCGGAGCGTTCGATACCGTTGGCATCGCTATTCCCGGCCTTATTCACCGCGAAAGCCGCCGCGTCGCTTATTCCGCTCATATCCCTGAACATTCCACCATCGACATCGTACGCGACGTTCAGGACGCAACTGGATACAAGACCTATATCGAAAACGACGCGAATGCCGCCGCATACGGCGAATTCAAGCTCGGAGCCGGCCGCGGTGCCACGAATATGTTTTACGCGACCTTAGGAATGGGCGTAGGCGGAGCTTTGATCGTTAACGGTAATATCTGGCACGGCGACGGCGGATTCGCAGGAGAGTTTGGCTACATTGCCATCAATTCCGACGGTATGCGGCTCGAAGACGTCGCATCGAGCGCAAATATCGTCCGCCGAACTCGAAGCCGATTTCATCAGGACAGCACTTCATCACTGAACCGCATCGACGAACAGAAGATCTCTATTACGGACATCGTCACTGCTGCCGGCAAGGACGACGACTTTGCTCAAATGATGCTTGAGCGCACCGGCGTTTACGTCGGCACGGCAATCGCGAGCGTCATTAACTTATTGAACATTGAAAGGATCGTTCTCGGCGGCGAGGTGATGGCTGCAGGCAGCATAGTGCTCGATTCGGTCATCAAGCGAGCTCGCGAGTTGTCGTTCGGACCGTCATTTAAAACAACATCGATCGTCAGCGGCGAACTCGGAACGGCGGCGGCAGCGACAGGCGTCGCCCTCCTCGCAGAACAGGGCTAGGGCCTAAAGTATTTGTTGGCTCACCCGTTTATCTCACCGGGTCATAGCGAGTCCAAACTGTGATTTGTTATTTGGCTGATGAGTAAATCTTATTAGTTCAGAGTTGCGCAAAGTGCACGGAAAACATACCTTATCAGTTTGCGGAATTCACAAGATTCTGTAGAATTGAAGGCAGCTTTACAATACGGATTTTTACAATTTTGCAGTTCGAAAAGATCGGCTTGGATTTTCTTTGAGGTCCCGGACTCGTTTGGCTTGTTCACGAGTGCCCGGACGTGTCAGGTAAAACATGGCGCAATTTTTCCATAAGAGTGCAAACAACCTCGCTCGAATCAGCTTCGTTGTGGCGATAGTTCTGGCCGGAACGGCTTTTTATGCGTATACGCAGATAGCTCGTTCGTCATATCTGACGGGCAGATATCTCGAAAAGCAGCAGCCGGTGCAGTTCAGTCACAAACACCACGTCGGCGATGACGGCATTGATTGCCGCTATTGCCATACCACGGTTGAAACGACCGCTTCGGCCGGGATGCCTTCTACGCAGACCTGTATGAATTGTCACAGCCAGCTATGGGCTGACAGTCCTTACCTCGAACCGGTTCGTGCCAGCTTCAGGGAAAACAAGCCGATAGAGTGGCAGCGTGTCCACGACCTTCCGGAATTCGCTTATTTCAACCACAGCATCCACGTTGCTAAAGGCGTAGGCTGTTCCACGTGCCACGGACAGATCGACAATATGCCGGCCGTTTACCAGGAGAACACACTTCAGATGGAATGGTGTCTGTCGTGCCATCGCAACCCGGAAAATTTCATCAGGCCGAAATCCGAGATCTTCAACATGCAATGGCAGGATAGCGACCTGACCACGGAAGAACGTGAACAGTTGAAGGCCGATTACAAGATCCGCGGCAGAGAGCTGATGACAAGCTGCTCAACGTGCCACCGATAAGACCAGAACTTTCTAAAAGGTAAGTTGCCGGGCGTGCCGGCCGATCATAACAGAAGGAACGAGAAGAATAATGCCCAGCCAGGACAGCAAGAAAAGCTTTTCACAGTTGCGTGACAAGATACTGTTGCAAGACGGAAAGGAATATTGGCGCAGTGTCGAAGAATTCGTCGATGCTCCGGAATTCGAGGAATTCGTAAAGGAAGAATATCCGCAACATGCCGAAGAATGGCATGATTCCGTCAGCCGGCGAAACTTTGTAAAGATCATGGGTGCATCGCTCGCGCTGGCGGGCCTTAGCGGATGTGTTATCCAGCCTGCTGAAAAGATCGTGCCCTATGTCATGCCGCAGGAAGGAATGCTGCCGGGCAAGCCGATGTTCTATGCAACGGCAATGTCGCTTGGCGGAATCGCGACCGGGCTTCTCGCTAAATCCTACGAAGGCCGTCCGATCAAGGTAGAGGGTAACCCCGAACATCCGGGCAGCCTCGGTGCCACGGACGTGCTGGCGCAGGCATCGATCCTGGATATGTATGACCCGGACCGTTCGCAGGAAGTCCAATTCCGCGGCGGCCCGACCACGTGGCAGAATTTCCTGACGACAATGCGCGGCGCGATTCAGGAAAATCAGGCCGACCGCGGAGCCGGAGTGCGTTTTCTGACGCAGACGGTCACGTCGCCGACCCTGATCCAGCAGTTTCAGCAGATCTCGGCTGAAATGCCGGGAGCCCGCTGGATTCAATATGAGCCGGTAAATAAAGACAATGCAATCGCCGGTTCCAAGCTGGCATTCGGCAGTCCTGCTCAGACCGTCTATAAATTCGAGAACGCCGACCGCATTCTTTCGCTGGGTTCGGATATTTTCTCGAATTTCAACGTCGGATATATCAAAGGCTATACAAAGCGCAAGGCTTATTCAGAAACGAATAAGGAGATCAACCGCCTGTACATGGTCGAAGCGGGAGTCTCGATCACGGGTGCAAAGGCCGATCACAGGCTAACCATCAAACCGAGCCAGATGGTCGAGGTTGCGAAAGCTATCGCAGCGGCGATGGGCGTCGGCGGGGCCACCTCGACCTATACGGCCAACGGACAGTGGATATCGGCCATGGCGAAGGACCTTGCGGCACACCGCGGCCGTTCGCTGGTTGTCGTTGGGGATGATCAGGCACCGGAAGTTCACGCCCTCGCGCACGCAATGAATGCCGCGCTCGGAGCCGTAGGACAAACGGTCACGTATATTGAGCCAACCTCACCGGGCACCGAAAAACTCCAGATCGAGCAGCTTCGCGAACTTATTGCCGACATCGACGGCGGCCGTGTGAAACTGCTGGTCATTATTGGCGGCAACCCGGTTTATAACACGCCGGCGGACCTAAAGCTGAATGCTGAACGCATGAACAAGGTGCCGCTCCGCGTACACCTCGGGTCTCATTTCGATGAAACATCGGAATTGTGCCACTGGCACGTACCCGAAAAGCACTATCTTGAGTCGTGGAGCGATGCTCGTGCATATGACGGTACGGCTACGATCGTCCAACCGCTTATCGCGCCGCTGTACGACAGCCGCAGCGCGCACGAGATCGTGCAGCTGTTCATGCGCGAGAACTTCGAGATGGCAGATCTCGACATCGTAAAGGGATACTGGCAGCGGCAGTCGATTAGCATGGCCCAGCCGGCAGCGACGGTCCCGGCGGCACAGACCGCAGCCGCGGCAACTGCGACGCCGACGCCGTCAGCCACCCCGACGCCGATGGCAACGCCATCTCCCGCGGCGAGCCCGGCTGCTGCAGCGACTCCATCAGGTGCGGCGCCGACAGCGACGCGTACCTTTGAAGATAACTGGAAAAAGATCGTTCACGACGGTATTGTGCCGAATTCCGCTGCACCCGCGAAGGCGGTGGCGGCGGGCACAGGGTTCCTTTCTGCGGCTAACACCGCGCCGGCCGCGAACGGCAGCATCGAGTTCAATATTCTGCCGGATCCGACAATTTACGATGGCCGCTTCGCCAATAACGGATGGCTGCAGGAGCTTCCGAAGCCTTTGAACAAGATCACCTGGGACAACGTAGCGTTGATCAGCCCGGCAACGGCGAAACGACTTGGCCTTAATCAGGGAAATGACGCTGACGAACGTTCCGGCGGTGAGCGCGGTACAAGTTTTATAAATACCTACGGCGGAAATATGACGTCGGACCTGGTCACGCTGAATTATCAGGGCGGTTCGATCAGCAAACCCGCACCGGTCTGGATCACACCGGGCCAGCCGGACGATGTCGTCACGCTGTTCATGGGTTACGGCCGTACGCGGGCGGGCCGTGTTGGAACCGGGATCGGCTACAACGTATTTGACGTGCGAAGGTCGGATGCAATGGATCACGGTTTTGGGGAGATCGCCAAAACAGGTGAAAAAACAACGATCGCGTCCACGCAGATCCACTTCAATATGGAAGGACGCGACCTGCTTCGCGTCTGGGACCTGGAAGCATTCGAGCAAGATCCGAAAATGGGCGAGCAGCCGAATTTCTACGATCTGTCGATGTACCCGTATGAGCAGCACCAGGAAGTCTACGCCAAGAATTACCGCTGGGGAATGACCATCGATCTGAATTCTTGTGTTGGCTGTAACGCCTGCGTGATCGCTTGCCAGTCCGAGAATAATATTCCGGTCGTCGGCAAGGAAGAGGTCAGCCGCAGCCGCGAAATGCATTGGATGCGCGTCGATGCCTATTTTGGCGGCGACGATATGAACAACCCGCAGGGCCCGCATTTCCAGCCGGTGCTATGTATGCAGTGCGAGCAGGCTCCCTGTGAGGTCGTCTGCCCCGTGCATGCGACGGTCCACAGTGCCGAAGGCCTGAACGACATGGTTTACAACCGCTGTGTCGGAACGCGATATTGCTCCAACAACTGTCCGTACAAGGTACGCCGATTTAACTTTCTGCTTTACCAGGATTGGAACACGCCGCAGTACAAGCTCATGCGTAACCCCGAAGTTACCATCAGAAGCCGCGGTGTCATGGAAAAATGCACATATTGTACGCAGCGTATCGCGACCGCCAGGATCGAAGCTGAGAAAGACGGACGCAAGGTCCGAGATGGTGAAGTTCTGACAGCTTGCCAGTCGGTATGCCCGTCGGATGCCATCATCTTCGGCGATATGAACGATCCCAACAGCGCGGTCTCACGCAGCAAGAAGGACCGCCGCGATTACAATTTGCTGAACGAATTGAATACGCAGCCGCGTACGACGTACCTTGCGGGCCTGAAGAATCAGAACAAGGAAATGCCCGATTACGTCGCGCCGAAACCGGCCGGCGGCCATGGCGCAGAAACATCTACCGGAGGCGAAGCTCATTAATAACTTTCGGCCTACAGCCCGGAATTGGGGCGAACGAAAAGCGAAAATGGGAAAACGATGCAAGATCTAAAAGAAATTCAAAAACGAATTTATCCGCCGATGGTCGAGGGGGACCACAATCTCGCCACTGTTACCGACAAGATCAGCGACGTCACGTTAAAGAAAAAGACGCCGTTTCACTGGTTTATCGGTTTTGGCATCGCGTTCATGGTGGCTCAGCTGCTGTTGTTCTCGGTCATCTGGCTGCTTGCGAACGGTATCGGGATCTGGGGAAACAACCAGCCGGTCGGCTGGGCGTTCGACATTATCAATTTTGTCTGGTGGATCGGTATCGGTCACGCCGGAACGCTGATCTCGGCGATCTTGTTGCTACTTAATCAGAAGTGGCGAACGTCCATCAACCGTTTTGCGGAAGCAATGACGTTATTCGCTGTGGCCTGCGCGGCAATGTTTCCATTGCTTCATACGGGACGGCCGTGGCTTGCGGCTTACTGGCTGTTCCCCTATCCGAACACGATGGGGATCTGGCCTCAGTTCCGCTCGCCGCTGATCTGGGACGTTTTCGCGGTTTCGACCTATGCGACGGTTTCGCTCTTGTTCTGGTACGTCGGCCTGATCCCGGACCTTGCGACGCTTCGCGACCGTGCGAAGAACAAGTTTTTCAAATTCGTTTACGGCATTTTGTCATGGGGCTGGCGCGGTTCGGCACGCCACTGGCATCGGTATGAACTCGCTTATCTGATCCTTGCGGGCATTTCGACGCCGTTGGTTCTGTCAGTCCACTCGATCGTTTCGTTCGACTTCGCTGTGGCCCAGGTTCCGGGCTGGCATGCGACGATCTTTCCGCCGTATTTCGTTGCGGGTGCGATATTTGCGGGATTTGCTATGGTGCTTATCCTCTGTATCCCGCTTCGCCATCTGTATAACATGAAGGACTTCATTACGCACACGCACCTTGTTTATATGGGCAAGGTCATGATGGCGACGGGCTTTATTGTTATCTACGGCTATGCGATGGAGGCCTTCTTCGGTTGGTACAGCGCGTCGCAGTATGAGGTTTTCCTCGTAAAGAACCGCATTTGGGAAGGCCCGTACTGGTGGTCGTATTGGCTGCTGATCTTTTGTAACGGACTTTCGATCCAGCTTCTGTGGTTCAAGCGTTTCCGAGAGAGCGAGTTCTGGCTATTCCTTATATCTGTGATCGTCAGCGTGGGAATGTGGCTCGAGAGATTTGTTATCATTGTTACAAGCCTTCATCGCGATTTCCTTCCGTCGTCCTGGGCGATGTACTCGCCGACGGTCTGGGATATTTCGATGTTCACGGGCACGATCGGGTTCTTCTTTACATTGATATACCTGTTCGTGCGGTTTGTGCCGATCATCTCGATTTTCGAGGTCCGCACGCTGTTGCCCGAAGCGAATGTCCACGGGCACTCGCAGGACTTTGAGGAGAATGTAATTGAAGTCGAATACACTTACGACCGGACCGATCCGCCGAATGAAAAATAGTGTCCGGAAAGGAAATTGATCGATAGCGGCCGGGAAGTCCGCAGGCCGCGTTTAGAAAAATGGTTATGGAGAAGAACTTATACGGAATAATGGCGGAATTCGATACGGCGACCGAACTAGTGGACGCCGCGACCGCCATCCGTGATGCCGGCTATACGAAAACGGACGCATTCACGCCGTTTCCGCTTCACGAGATCGACGAAGCACTTGGGATCAAGCGGAGTATTCTGCCATTCCTTTGTTTCGGTGGTGGTATCGTTGGACTGCTGCTAGGCATCGGGCTGCAGTATTTCGTACACGTGATCGATTATCCGATCATCGTCGGCGGCCGCCCGCACCTTAGCATTCCGGCAATGGTTCCGCCGGCGTATGAGTTGACGATCCTGCTGACGGCGTTCACCGCAGTGTTCGGGATGCTTTTCCTGAATGGGCTTCCGCGGCCTTATCATCCGGTCTTTAATGTACCGCGGTTCGCTCTGGCAACACGGGAAAAGTTTTTCCTCCTGATCGAATCGCGCGACGCCAAGTTCAACTACGAAGAAACGAAGAGTTTTATGGAAAGCCTTAAGCCGCAGGAGGTGTTCGATGTTGAAGAATAATCTTACTGCGGAAGCAAAGTTCTCAGAATTTTCGGCTCGGCCGTTCATCTACGCCTTTTGCCTGCTGACATTCGTCTTTTTGTCGGGCTGCGGCGTGCGCTTCGACATGCAGGACCAGCCGCGCTACCGTGCATACAAGCACAGCGATTTTTTCACGGATGGCCGGGCCTCGCGTGACCTGGTTCCCGGAACCGTGGCTCGCGGACACCTCCGCGAAAATAAGGCATTCTACACAGGGCAGATCGACAATCCCAACCCGAATGCGCCGGTGCAGAGCACCACGGACGCATCCGGTAACACAATCGTCACGAGCTTTCCGAACGCGATCGACGAATTTCCGGTAGCTGTCACTAAAGAACTCGTCGACCGCGGCCAGGAACGCTATAACATCTATTGCGGCGTCTGCCACGGAGCTCTCGGCGAGGGTGACGGAATGATCGTACGCCGCGGTTTTCCGAAACCGCCGACATATCATGACGACCGCCTGAGAAATGCGCCGGTCGGACATTTCTACGACGTGATCACAAACGGATTTGGCCGCATGAGCAGCTATGCATCTTCGGTATCGCCGGCAGATCGCTGGGCTATCGTTGCATATATCCGAGCACTGCAGCTCAGCCAAAGCCCGGATCAGACCTTGAAAATGAACCCTAATCCAGCGGCAAACACCGCCTCCGGAACGACGCCCGCCCAATCGGACGCCAATACGCACGGAGGTGCAAGGTAAATGACGAATTTTAACGAATTTAACGCACCCGACGACGTAAAGCGCTGGCGGAATCTCGCACTGGGCATTGGCGGCGTCGGTGCGATCATTTGGGCGATCGGGCTTTATTTCGACGCGGAGCAAGGACTGCGTTCGTGGTTGCTTGGATTTATCTTCTGGGGCGGTATCGGTATCGGGGGGCTCGGCATCCTGTTGCTTCAATACCTTACGGGCGGAGCTTGGGGCGTAGTTGTTCGCCGGCCCGTCGAAGCCGCGGCCCGGACGATGCCCATTCTTATTCTGATGTTTCTGCCGCTCGCGATCGGTATAACGAGCCTTTACGAATGGACGCATCTGGCTCCGACCGAGCACATCATGGAACATCGCGGCTGGTACATGACGACGTGGGGATGGATCGTGCGATCGGTCATTTATTTCGTCCTGTTTTGGATCATGGTCAGGTACCTGGATAAATGGTCGAAGAAACAGGACCAGTCGACCAGCCACGCCGACGCCGCCGAATATCTAGGGCGAGCGACCGCATTCTCAGGCCCGACGATGGTGATCTACTCTCTCGTCGTTACGTTTGCGACGGTCGATTGGGTGATGACGCTCGATCCGCACTGGTTCTCGACGATCTGGGGCCTGCTGTTCGTTGCGGGTTGGGCCTTAAGCTGCTTCTGTTTCGTCGTGGCGCTTCTTGCAGCCCTTTCGGATAAGGCACCGCTGAACCGAGTATTAGGGAAACGCCATTTTCACGATATCGGCAAGCTGATGCTTGCTCTGGTGATGGTGTGGGCGTATTTCAACTTCTCGCAGTTCCTGATCATCTGGGCGGGAAATATTCCGGAAGAGACGGGCTGGTACCTGATGCGCATGAAGGGTGGCTGGGGCGTGATCGGCGTTATACTGATCTTGTTCCACTTTGCGTTTCCGTTCCTTGTCCTGCTGCTGCAGGATTTCAAACGGCGTGCGCGTTGGTTAGCGACATTGGCGATTTTCATCCTTGTTCTCCGGCTTGTTGACATGTTTTATCTTATCAGCCCGAACCCGCGGATCTCGACGCACGGCAAAGGCCTGGAGTTCATGAGCAGCTTTAGCTGGATGGACATCGTGGCTCCGATAGCGGTGGGTGGAATCTGGCTTTGGTACTTTTTCGGCGAGTTGATGAAACGCCCGCTTGTACCCGTAAACGATCCATTTCTTGAAAATGCGATCGAACACGGAAAGGGGCATTAAGTTGAATTTGGCGAAGCTCGCAATTTGCCGGGCAAAGCGAGACGGATCATTTTATGGGTGCAACTAGACACGAGAAATCTTTTGTGGACTTCGAGAAGGGATACGAGCAGAACATCATTGGGCTGAAGGGGATCATTTACTTCGGCATTGGGCTTGTACTGCTTATCCTGATCACCTTCGGTTTGATGTGGGCGCTCCTGAACGTAATGCGCGACCAAGCTGAGGCCGCCGCCGGACCGCCGAATCCCATGATCATGAACGATCGCGAACGCCTGCCGCCGGAACCGCGTCTGCAGGCCGCACCGGGATTCGGGATCGACGGGCCGGAGGGCAGGAAGAACCTCGAACTTCTACACCCTCAAGCCGAATACTGGGAACTTCGCGATCAATGGAAGGACCTGGTCGATAACGGCCGCAAGGACCCTAAGACCGGGGTCGTCACCGCACTGCCGATCGAGGAGGCAAAAGGCCTTCTACTTCAGCAGGGCTTAAAGACTCGCACCGGCGGTTCTGCCGAAACGCTTGTTCACGATTCGCGTGCCATCGTTTCGGATTCCAGCGCCGGCCGTGACGCGAGCTGGAAAGGGAATTAACGGCGAAAATTCGCCGTAGGCCGCCGGCAGTGACCGGCAGCCGGGATCTTTATTATGAGAAAAGGTTTGGCAGATCATGCAGTTTTGACGCTAAGGCTTTTTGCACTGGCTGTAATTTTGATATGTTCCGGGCAGGCGATGGCACAAAAGGCCGAGCATTACAATTCGCCTTTATATGCCCCGCGTACCTACGATCCGAACAGCTCGGCAGGCAACGGCCTTCCTGATGCGCTGCAGAAGGTAGGGATAGAGCAGAAGCTCGGAGAACAAATGCCGCTCGATACGGTCCTTCGGGACGAGAACGGCGAGGATGTAACGCTCGGGAAGTTCTTTGGACATGGCAGGCCTGTAATTCTTGCATTCGTTTATTATGAGTGCCCGATGCTGTGCAACGAGGTCTTAAACGGCCTGACGGGATCGCTTAAAGGGATATCATTCGATGCCGGAAAGGACTTCGACGTGGTGGCGATCAGCTTTGACGCACGAGAAAACGACAAGACCGATCTCAAGCGTAATAAAAAGATCGGTTATTTGGAACGCTACGCCAGGCCCGGAACCGAAAATGGCTGGCATTTCCTGACAGGAACGCAAGAGTCCATCGATGCTGTAACGAAGGCCGCCGGCTTTGGCTACGAGTGGGACGAGAAGAGCAACCAGTTCGCACATGCGGGCGGAATAATGATCGCGACGCCCGACGGTAAGCTGTCCAAGTATTTTTACGGGATCGATTATGCCCCGAGGGATTTGAAATTCGGGATCATGGAATCGGCCGAGAGCAAGATCGGCAATCCGGCTGAGCAGCTTTTGCTCTACTGCTATCATTACGACCCTTCGACCGGAAAGTACGGTTTCGCGATCCTGAATGTGATCCGTTTAGGTGGGTTGGTCACGCTGGCCGGCATCGGCGCAATGATGTTCGTATTCTGGCGGCGTAACAAGGGCAAAAAGGAAGTAGATCGTTAAGTATTTGTAAATTCGGACAGAACGTTAGTTGCGGCCGGAAAGTTTTTAGCGGATCGCGAAACGTTTAGATTAGATTATGCAATTCAATTCGTGGGTTCCATTGTTTCCCGAACAAGCCTCGTCATTCGCGTGGCAGGTTGACCTGCTGTATTTCTACCTTATAGCGGTCAGCGTGGTTTTCAGTATCCCGATCATTATCGCGATCTTCTTTTTCGGGATCAAATACAGGGAACGCGAGAAATATGGGGAAGGCGCTCCTATCCACGGTTCGATCGCGCTCGAAACGGCCTGGTCCATCATTCCGTTCATTGTGTCGATGACGATCTTTCTCGGCGGCGCGATCGTTTACTATAACCAGTACACTCCGCCAAAAGATTCAATGGAGATCTACGTCGTCGGTAAACAGTGGATGTGGAAATTCCAGCACGGCAGCGGGCAGCGGGAGATAAATGAGCTTCACGTGCCTGTCGGTCGCAAGATCAAGCTGACAATGACGACCGAGGACGTTATCCATAGTGTTTTCGTCCCGGCATTCCGCACAAAGGCGGACGTTGTTCCCGGCCGCTACACCTACTTGTGGTTCGAACCGACGAAGCCCGGCAAATATCACCTGTTCTGCGCCGAGTATTGCGGCCTGAACCATTCGGGTATGACGGGATCTGTCATTGTGATGGAACAACGCGATTTCGATAATTGGCTTAGCGGCAACGTGTCCGGCCAGACGCCAGTCGAAGCCGGCCGCGACCTGTTCGAGAACAAGCTCGGCTGTGCATCGTGCCACGCCGGCGGCCCCGCACAGCGCGGAGCAAAGCTTGAAGGCATTTTCAACAAAGAGGTCAAGCTTGTCGGCGGCGGGACCGTGATCGCGGACGAAGAGTATATTCGCAATTCGATACTGAATCCCAGTTCGCAGGTCGTCGAAGGATATCAGCCGATCATGCCTACATTTAAGGGACAGGTAACCGAAGAACAGCTTGTTTCGCTCGTCGCTTATATCAAATCACTGAGCGGGGTCACTGGCACGTCGGCGGCGCCGGCAGCGGCAGCACCATCGGGTAGTACAGGGACGCAGCCTGCCGGACAGGGAAATACGGGCACGCAGGGCGGAAACTCGAACACGGCAGCCAATGCGGCTCCCGTTTCGAACAGTAATAGATAGGTAATACGATTATGCAAAATGTTGATGCCATTAATTCAGGGTATAGCGAACGGCCGAAGCTGAATTATCTAAACAACGGCTATTCGTTGAAATCATGGCTTTTGACCAAGGACCACAAGCGGATCGCGTTGATGTACCTGGTCAGCGTTACGGCTTTCTTCGCACTTGGCGGCCTTTACGCTGCGGCGATCAGGCTCGAGCTTCTTACGCCGGCCAGCGACCTTTTTGAGACGGGAACGTACAACAAGGTCTTTACGCAGCACGGCATCCTGATGGTCTTTTTCTTCCTGATCCCTTCGATCCCGGCGGTGTTGGGCAACTTCCTGATACCGATCATGATCGGAGCAAAGGATCTCGCGTTGCCGCGCATCAACCTGCTTAGTCTGTATATATACTGGATCGGCGGCATTCTTACGCTGTACGGATTGATGCAGGGTGGAGTCGATACGGGATGGACGTTCTACACGCCGTATAGTACGACGTTTTCGAATACGTATGTGATGGCCGTCGGGCTTGGCGTATTCATCAACGGATTTTCATCGATCCTGACGGGACTGAATTTTATCGTTTCGATCCACACCATGAGGGCCCCGGGAATGACCTGGTTCCGCCTGCCGCTGTTCGTGTGGGCTCATTACGCGGTTAGCCTCGTAATGATCCTGGGCACGCCGGTTGTCGCTATCACTGTATTGCTCGTGGCTCTCGAGCGGGTTGCCCGTATCGGTATTTTCGATCCGGCCATCGGCGGCGATCCGATCCTGTTCCAACACCTTTTCTGGTTCTATTCGCATCCGGCCGTGTACATCATGGTGCTGCCGGGCATGGGAATCGTCAGCGAGCTGATCTCGAATTTCTCCAGAAAGAAGATCTTTGGATATGAATTTATCGCGTTTTCGAGTATAGCGATCGCCGTCTTCGGGTTTTTGGTTTGGGGACACCACATGTTCGTCAGCGGACAATCGGTCTATGCCAGTCTTGTCTTCTCATTCCTGACGATGGTCGTAGCGATACCGTCGGCGGTCAAGATGTTCAACTGGAGCGCGACGCTGTACAAGGGCTCGATCTCGTTCGACACGCCGATGCTCTATGGGCTCGGATTTATGGGTCTGTTCCTGATCGGCGGCCTCACGGGCCTGTTCCTTGGGTCGGTTGGGCTCACCGTCCACGTGACCGATACATATTTCGTAGTTGCCCACTTTCACTATGTGATGGTCGGCGGACAGGTGATCGCATATCTCGGAGGCCTTCATTACTGGTGGCCGAAGATAACGGGCAAGATGTATTCCGAATTCTGGGGCAAGATCTCGGCGATGCTGGTCTTCGTCGGGTTTAACCTGACCTTCTTTCCGCAGTTTATTCTCGGATATCTGGGAATGCCGAGGCGCTATGCGGCTTATCCGCCGGAAATGCAGGTGCTGAACATCTTTTCAACCGCCGGAGCTTCGGTTCTCGCGATCGGGTTCTCGATGCCGCTCGTGTATTTCATTCATTCGCTGATCTGGGGCAAGGATGCGGGTCCAAACCCGTGGCTGCTGCCCGGTCTTGAGTGGAGAACCAGCTCGCCGCCGCCGACCGAGAACTTCGAACGCACGCCGGTTGTCACTTGGGAAGCTTACGAATTCGGCGAAGACAGCGGACTCGACCTTGAAGAAGCGAGGCGACGCCAACGCGAGGCCGTAAGCGTTTAACGCGGCCGAACGACGCGGTTCTATGCGGAACGCCGCAGAAAACGTTAAGGGGAAACTTAGACAAATTAGAAAACAATGGCGACAAACGCAGAAACAATAGATCTTGAACATTATCATCCGCCGGGGCTGCAGCATCAGTTCGAGGACATGAAGCAGCAGGAAGAGTCCGTCTCGATCGGAATGTGGCTTTTCCTCGCTCAGGAAATAATGTTCTTCGGCGGACTTTTCACCGTCTATCTGGTGTTTCGCTGGCGATTCCCGATGGCGTTCGCGGCGGGCAGTAACCACCTTGACGCGTTTTGGGGCGGCCTAAACACTATCGTTCTTATCGTAAGCAGTTTGACGATGGCATTGACGGTTTATTTTGCCCAGAAGAACAATCGAAACATGCAGGTCATCTTGATCGTCCTCACAATCCTGTTCGGCTCTGTGTTCCTGGGCGTCAAAGCGATCGAATATACCGATAAGTACAATCACGGACTGGTACCCGTCACCGGGCTCAACAAGAAGGTCAAGGCCGATCCGGCACAGTCGCACGCGCCCGCTGCCGCAGGGCACGGAGAGGAGCACGTTTACGTGAACCCGCGGGGCGAATTTCAGTGGAACTACGGCGAGGAACTGGTTCATCAGGCGGAAAGAGGCGGATACCTGACCGAATCCGAACGCATCGGATATTATTCAAACGGCCAGGTAGATCCGAACAAGTTCCGTGATAAGGTACGCAGTTTTTATTGGATCTACTTCGTTATGACGGGCCTGCACGCTGTGCATATGATCATCGGTATCGGGATCATGATCTGGCTGCTGATAAAGGCTTGGAAATATACGTTTACGAGCGATTATTATTCTCCGGTCGAAATGGCCGGGCTTTACTGGCACTTCGTCGATATTGTCTGGATATTCCTGTTCCCGCTTCTATATCTGTTGGGCCGACACTTTGTGCATTAGGAGAAAAAATGGCAGAACATAAGATCGAACACATGGAATCACAAAAGGCCCACGTCGGCATCCCTGAATACCTCGGCGTATTCACCGTGTTGATCGTCGGCACCATTCTTACGTATTACGTCGCCACGATCGACCTCGATTGGATATTTCCCGGAGCCAACACGCTCGTCGCGCTTTTGATCGCATTCTTTAAGATGGCGTGCGTTATGCTCATATTCATGCACGTTTACTGGAGCCCGAAGCTTATTTGGCTTTCGGCAGCAGCGGCATTCTTTTGGCTGGCGATCATGTTCGCTTTTACGATGCAGGATTATCTGACCCGCGGGTCTGGCGTATTTACCGGCTGATCCGCCACTTAAACTAGTTCACGGACGCGGGGCCGAAGGCAAAATGCCTGATGCCGCCGCGTCTTTTCATTGATTAGGAGTAACTCTTTTCGCGTGTTATTATCTACGATTTGATACTTTTGATGCATCCGGCGCACGTTCTATATAGGGAAACAACCGCATAAAGATATAAGGTCATCAAAATCCAATGAAGTTTATACGATCGGTATCATCATCATACTTGCCACTTTTACTGCTTGCGATGCTCGCTGTCGTTGGCGCGGGCTGTAATATCGTAAAAAAGGAAGGGAAAACGCCGACATTACTTAAGACCGAAAATGCCGGATTCGCGGAATTGCAGGCGGAGGTCAATCGTTTTGCGAAGGTCAATTCGATGCGGGCAAAGATGGACCTTAAGTTCGAAGACAATTCGTTTGCCCAATTTGGCAGCAAAGAGGTTTACCGTTCGGCCGATGGTGAGGTCGTTGTGCAGCGGCCTGCGAATATACTTCTTAAGGTACAGGTTCCCGTGATCAAGACCGACGTCGCGCAGATGAGCTCTGACGGCACCAATTTCCGCGTCGCGATCCTTCAGGACGGCGGCAGCGGAAAGTACAAGAAGTTTGTGATCGGCACGAACAGCGCAGATTATTCAAAACTGCAGCGGACCTTGAACGACTCCGAAATGGAGAACGGCAAGGCGATCAAGGAAAGCGTCAATGCTTTCGCCAATCTTCGCCCGCAGCATTTTACCGAGGCGATGCTTGTTCGTCCGATCGATCCGACAAATCTTTATACGAGCAGCACGATCTTTCAGATCGAAGAGGACGAAACACAGCCTAGCAAATCGCCGCTGCGGCGAGTTATGCGCGGATATTATCTGTTGGACGAATTCGTCAAGCAGCCGGACGGCCGCCTTTTGATCACGCGGCGATTTTGGTTCGACCGCGTCGGCGGAACACGCCTGGCCCGACAGCAATTGTTCGACGCCGCCGGTGAGATCGATTCCGATATCACGTACGGCCGTCAGGGTAACCTCTCGGACAACGCCGATTACCGAAATTTGCCGCTGCGGATACAGGTAACGCGTCCGAAAGAAAAATATACGATGAGCCTGACTTATCAAACGCCCGAAACCGTGACGATCGGCAAAACTTATCCGCCGACGGCATTCGTGCTCCAAAATACCTGGAATCTCGAGGAAGTTGACCTCGACAAAAAGCTTCAGGAGACGACGGCAGGGCAGCAGCGGATGGGCTCGAATGGAAATTCGGCGGTCCGTATTCAGTAATTTAGATGAAGACCATTCTTCAGACAGAGAATCTAACAAAATCGTACAAGGTCGGAAAGATGGACGTGCCCGCTCTTCGGGGAGTGTCGATGTCCGTCGCCGAGGGCGAGTTCGTGGCGATAATGGGGCCGTCGGGCTGCGGCAAATCGACGCTGCTTCATCTTCTTGGTGGCTTGCTGAGCCCTTCATCCGGCACCATCATCATTGATGGCGAAGATCTCTCTAAAGTCAGCGATGCCCAACGCACCGACATTCGCCGTCGTAAGATCGGTTTCGTTTTTCAGCGGTTCAACCTTTTCCCGACGCTTACTGCCGACGGAAACCTGAAACTCGCCGAAAAGATACATACGGGCAACGGCGGCGGCAATCCGGAAAAACGCCGCGAGGTCTTGCGGCTGCTCAAACTCGAAGATAAAATGCACCACAAACCGCTGGAACTCTCCGGCGGCGAACAGCAGCGTGTCGCGCTGGCTCGGGCGATCATCAATAACCCGGCTATAATCCTGGCCGATGAGCCGACCGGAAACCTGGACACGGAAAATTCCAACATCGTGCTGGAGATGTTTCGCGAACTTAACGAAAAATACCGGCAAACGATCATTATGATCACGCATAACCCTGAGGCCGCGGCGAATTGTTCGCGGATCATTCTTATGCGCGACGGCCACATCGTCGAATAGGCCGCTGAGCCGGAAATTACTGACAGGAAATGAATAAGCTGATCCAATGGGACCATCCGCGCGGCTCGTGGCAATATGACGTGTTTTGTCTGCTAATTATTGCATTCATTTTTCTTACGCCGAATTCCTGGTTCGATTCTAATGAAACGCTTGCAACCTCTTCGGCGACTTCAGCCGTCAAAGAACAGAGTTCATCGCCGGGCGATAACCGGCCGGCGAATGATCAAGTAGTTCAGGGTACCCGGAAAAATTGATCTCCCGTTACTCATTATTATCGAGAGTCATTTTATATGAAAAGATTTATACGATTTGGAATCATGTCCGCCGTGATGGCCGTATTCTTCGGCCTGGCCGGCACGGCTACCGCGGACGCGCAGGTCCTGCGGGAGATCCTCAACCGAATGGATGCTCATAATAAGGCCCTTACGTCGCTTCGCGCGAACGTGACGATGGTCAAGTTCAATTCACAGCTTAATGAGCGCGATACCAGCGAAGGCACGACCGTTTACCTTCCGCAGAAAGGGAAGAACGCCCTCGTCCGCGTCGATTGGGTAAAACCTGTCAAGGAATCGCTCGCCGTCGTGGGTCAGGAATACGTCCTCTACCGCCCGCATTTGCAGCAGGCGATCAAGGGCAAGGTCAACACGTCCAAATCCAAAGGCACGAACAATGCGCTGGCATTTATGAACATGTCGAAACAGCAGCTTTCGGCTAACTACTCCGTCCGCTATCTCGGCGAAGAATCGGTTGCAGGCGGCATAAAGACGTGGCACCTCGAATTGACACCTAAGACCGCGACATCTTACAAATCCGCCGAGCTCTGGGTTGACGGCAACGGAATGCCGATCCAGGCCATGGTTGTCGAGAATAACAACGATTCGACGACCGTCCTGCTGTCAGGCATCGAAAAGAACGTGAAGCTGGACGCTTCGGTTTTCGCGATCTCGCCGCCGAAGGGCACAAAGATCATAAAGGGCTGATACCGGCAGAGTTTTAAGAAGGTGGCCCGCGGCGCTCGATGCGTTTCGCGGGCTTTTTCACGGGTTTGATATAGGCCGTTGATGCCGTATAATTACACATTTGGTTTCGTTTACGTATCTTAGGAGTCCATAAATGCCGAAGGCAAGCAGTTTTAGTCGGTTCACACGCGGGGTGAGGCACACCGTAAGAGCATTCGCCTCAACAAAGCATCCCGTCCTGGTGCATATTGTGCCAATGCGGCGTTGCAATCTGTCGTGCGCGTATTGCAACGAATACGATAAGACCAGCGATCCCGTGCCGATCGAAACGATGCTCGAGCGCATCGATCGGCTTGCGGAATTCGGTACATCGGTGGTCACCATCTCCGGCGGCGAACCGATGATGCACCCGCAGATATTCGATATCATCGCACGCATCCGCCATCACGGGATGATCGCGGGCCTTATCTCGAACGGGTATTATTTTCAGGTAGAGAAGATCAAGAAGCTGAACGAGGCCGGCCTCGATTACCTCCAGATCTCCATCGATAACGTCAATCCCGACGATGTCTCGAAAAAGAGCCTTAAAGTGCTCGACCAAAAATTGGTGAACCTGCGGGACCACGCTAAATTCAAGGTAAACATCAATTCCGTGGTCGGCGGCGGCGTCAAGAACCCCGACGAAGCGCTGACGATCGCCAACCGGGCGATCGAACTCGGGTTCTCGTCGACGGTCGGCGTCATTCACGACGAAATGGGGCTCAACAAAGGGCTGACCGATCGCGAGAAAGAAGTTTATAAAGAGATCAAGAGCAAGGGGTCGCGGTCTTACGCCCGCTGGAACTGGTTTCAGGACGACCTTGTCGAAGGGAACGAATACAAATGGCGTTGCCGTGCCGGTGCCCGCTACTTGTACATCGACGAAAGCGGCCTAGTGCATTGGTGTTCGCAGCAGCGCGGTACGCCGGGCATTCCGCTCATGTCCTACACGCACGAGGACATGGAGCGCGAATACATCACGGAAAAATGGTGTGCCCCGACGTGTACGATCCAGTGTGTTCATCAGGTTGGCCATCTCGATGCGTGGCGCGATCCTCAGATCTCGCTGAACGACTATAACAATCGAACGGGCCGCGGCCTCAAGAAAGAAACGGTCACACAGGTCCTCAATACGGAATAAGGCCGTATCGGCACCGGCTTTCTTAAGTTCTGACAATTAAATTTATGCCGGACGACAAACTCTTTATACCTCTTCTTCTCGGGACGAATCGTAAAGGCCGGGAAAGCGAAGCTCCCGCGCGATGGGTCTATTCGAAGATGCAGGAGCACGCCGATATCGAAGCAAGCTTCTTCGATTGCCGCGATTTCCGGCTGCCGCACGACCATTACGGACAAGAAATAAAAAACGATTTCCCCGAATGGCGCGACGCGATCATTCGGGCCGACGGCCTTGTTATTGTCACGCCCGAATATAACCACGGTTATCCCGGCATTCTCAAATCCGTTCTCGACCTCCTGCTTCGCGAATATGTGCACAAACCGGTGGCGTTCGTCGGCGTTTCGGCCGGCCCGTGGGGTGGCACGCGCGTTATCGAGGCGGCCGTTAACATGGTCAGGGAATTAGGCCTGGTGGTCACATTCAGTGACCTGAATTTTCCCGGTGTCCGGGGAAAATTTGACGAGAACGGTGTCCTGCTCGACAATGCGTATGAACGGCGCGTGCAGGATTTTTTGGGCGAACTCGTATGGATGGGAAGAACGTTAAAATGGGGGCGGGAAAATGTGCCGTCAAAATTCCATCCAAAACCCTAATGAGCTTTTAGCATCAGATCCCACATGACGAACGAACAACATAATAAATACGCGGCATTCGCATTGTTCGCACACGGCGGCTTTCAACTGCTGCTGGCGCTGGCAATGTTTGCCATATCGTATGTCATATCTCTTGCTCCTCAAAATCCGAACGATCCGCCGCCGGTGTTCTTTTACGCGATGTTCGGTTTTATGGCATTCCTGTATCTGCTGTTCGGCGTGCCGTCGGTGGTGGCGGGATACGGCATGCTGAAAAAGAAGAGTTGGGCACGCATTGCCGCGATCGTCGCTGGTGTCGTTTCGGCAATGAACGTTCCGATCGGGACCGCGGCGTGTGTTTATGTGCTGTGGTTCTTCATGGGCGATAATTGGAAAAGCGTTTACGGCGAAGAGCCTTCGGCGGCCAGTGCGCCCGGGCTGTTGAATCAGGGCGTCGATACGGCCTGGGCCACGGACGAGCGCGCACGCCAGGAGTGGGAGCGGTTCCGAGCCGGCCCGCCGGATTGGCGCTGATATTACCTTTCAAAAATATGCCGCATCATGAACTTCATCGAACATCCGGCGTCGGCGGCCTGCGTGCTGCCGTACTTGGGGCAAACGACGGCATAGTATCTACGGCAAGCCTGATCCTCGGCGTCGCGGCGGCGAATGCCGATCACGCGGCCATTCTGGTCGCCGGAACCGCCGGCCTTGTCGCCGGAGCGATGTCCATGGCCGCGGGCGAATATGTCTCGGTCCATTCCCAGGCCGATACCGAGAAGGCGGACCTCGAACGTGAGAAGAAAGAGCTCAAGGCCGACGACGTTGGTGAGCGTATGGAGCTTGCGGGCATCTATGTACGCCGGGGCCTGGAGCCGGAGCTTGCGCGGAAGGTTGCCGATCAGTTGATGGCTCACGACGCGCTGCATGCTCATGCCCGAGACGAGCTGGGCATCACCGAAGAGCTGAAGGCGAACCCTGTACAGGCGGCGGTGTTTTCGGCGGTCAGTTTCGCGGTCGGCGCGGCGTTGCCGCTGATCGTGACCGTCTTTATTCCGGGCCCGTACCTGTTGGCGGCCGTTGCGGCCTCGTCGCTGGTATTTCTTGCCGCCTTGGGAGCGATTGCCGCTAAGGCCGGCGGGGCGAGCATGGCCAAGGGAGCGTTTCGCGTTACGTTCTGGGGCGCGGCCGCGATGATCGCGACGGGCCTGGTCGGCAAGCTTTTCGGGACGACCGCGGTCTGACGTGGCGTCGCCCTCCTTCCCTTTACTCTTCGATCATAATCGTAATATCTCCATCATGCGCGGATGATCCTTCATACCGTCGATACCCTTCATAGCGGCCTGCGCGTTTTCGAGCGGTGCGCCGTATCGACGAAATTATTGACGGCGCGCGGTGTGCGGCTTAGTGACACGGGAATGCGCGGTTAGCGGCGCGGTTGGCTGCGGTTGTTGGTAATTTGGGGCGACGACGCGTCATTTTTAGTAGTTCGCGCGGATCTTCGCGCCCGGCCCGGCCATAAAAATCATAAAAATCGTCAAGTTTCATAAAAATCATAAATATCTGAAATTTCATTAATTTCATAAAAATTGCTATTTCGGATTTTGGGAAGTTGTGGTTTGATGGTTGTCGCGGGAAGTTCAGCGCAGGGGAGAGTGGGGGAGTGAGGGAGTGAGGAAGTAAATGGGTCATGCTTAGCGCGGTTTTATAAGTTGCCCCGAGCTTTAGCTCGGGGATAGGGTTTTAGTATTGACCGGGCTTTAGCCCAATTTGGTTAAAGCCGGGGCGGTTGTTGGGCGGTGTCCACGGGCTGAAGCCCGTGGCAAGTTATAAGAAGAGGGCGCGTGGCAATTTATGAGAGGGATGGCAATTTGGATTCGATCGCGGTGAGTGTTTCGCCCTTACTGCGTGCGAGCTTCGGCAAGGTTTTCACGCGAAGACGCGAAGAACGCAAAGGGTTGAAGCGGGGTAATGGTGAGTTATATGCCCTTACTGCGTGCGGGCTTCCGCAACGGCTGGCGAGTATGTTTTGAGCTCCGGAGGAGCGTTCCGTTTGTAGTAATGGGTTGGAATAGTTTTCGCAGCTCCGTAGGAGCGGCCCGTTGGTTTGGGCGGTGCGGAAACGGGTCGCTCCTACGGAGCGTGGGTCATTAATTGGGAATGCGGTTCTACAAACGGGACGCTCCTAACGGAGCTAGGGATCATCTTTTGGTGCGCGGTTTTACAAACGGGACGCCTCTGCGAGGCTGGGGAGATGTAATAAGGCTGGGGGAATGTAACGCGGGCCGGTGGTCGGCGATGTTTGGGTTCGCGGTGCGTGGGCGTGGTTTGCGGGACGATGGGCTGCGGGGGGCGACGGACCAGCGGTCCGTCGTACATTTGGGGTTGGTTGAGTGTTTCGCCCTTACTGCGTGCGGGCTTCGGCAAGTGGAAGAACCCACCCGCTCACGCGAGGTGGTACTGACCTGAATAGGAACCCACCCGCTGACGCGAGGTGGTTCTGACAAATGGGGCGGACGTTGAGGAAATGATGGTTGACGATACCGCAAATGTTATAGATCCGGTATGGGATGCGGCTGTTGCGGCGGGGGTGTTTGTTGGGGCGATGCTGCTGTTCGCTTTGGATTGGCGGTATGGTTTCGCGGGGTCGGTGACGTTTGTGGGGGCGGAGCGGGTGCTGGCCGGTGATCTGCCTTACCGCGATTTTTGGACGATGTACGCGCCGGGGCATTTTTACCTGAACGCGGCTGTCCGGAGTGTCGTGGGGAGCCACGTCATAGGGCTGACGATCGCGGCGTCGGTCGCCGCATCGGCGTGTGCGTCCGGGGTTTATC
>JAEZIT010000080.1 GCA_023436495.1 Acidobacteriota bacterium | reverse complement strand
ATTTCGGGGTCGGAGTAATGCGATGAATCCGGTGCGTCCTGATTTGCGAGAGCGAGCGCGACGCCGGCAAATTCCTTTCGGACCTTAGGCGGCGTATACGGGTTTTCGTCGGTCGCGGTCTCTAGTTTCGCCCATTCGCGCCAGAGGTTGAAATTGCAGGCGTGTTCGAGAACGTTCGCGATATAAGCCCCGCCGACGCGGCATGCGACCTCGAGCAGGTAAAACTTTCCGTCGGCCTTGCTCTGCAGGAATTCCGCGTGCGAAACGCCGTGATCGTAATCGAATGCCTTCAGCAGCCGCAGGTTCAGCTTCTCGAGTTCCCTGCGTTCCTTGCTCCGGTACGGCACGATCGACGAGGTGAATACGCCGCCGTAGTGCGACACGTTGAACGGAGGCGTTCCATAGCGGCTGACGCCGGCGGCGACGACCTTTCCTTTATGCACGACGGAATCGACGTGAAAAACATTGCCTTCGATAAACTCTTCGATCAGGAATTGCGAAGGATGGTCGCGCCAATTGTTGCGGTTGTCGAGGTCGCTGAGCACTTCCCAGACCTGCTCTTTCGTCTCGCATTTGCGTATGCCGAACGCGGAAACTTCGTGCCGCGGCTTTACGATCCAGGGCGACGGAACGCGGTCGAGAAAGGCGTTAATATCGTCCTGGTTGACAGCGGCGAGGTATTCGGGGCAAAGGATCCCGGAATCGTAAGCGGCATTGCGCATCGCGAATTTGTCGCGGAACCGCAGGGCTTCGGAACTCGACATTCCGCGGAGCTGTAAATGCTCGCGCGCTTTTGCGGCGGTAATGACGTCGAATTCGTCCAGCCCCACGACGCGGTCTATTCTCTTCGTGCCCGCGATATTCGTGATCGCACGCACGTAATCGATCGGTTCGGCGTCGTCCTCGACCGTCCGCACATCGTTCATCGCCGTCCACAGCCACGGTTCGTCGAGCAATTTCTTTCGCGTCACTAACGTGACCTGCCAACCCGCATTATGGGCCTCGTCCAGAAATTCGTTGCCCTTGTGCTCGCTTGCGATGCAGACGATGTGTTTTTTCATATCGGGCAAAAATGCTCTATTTCCTGAGTATGGCGTCGAGGCTCCAATCGCCGGCGCCTTTAAGCATGTACGAAAGCGCTATGAACAGATAAAGGAACGCCAGTTCCTGTTTCTGGAACGGATCGGCAAAATGCACGTGGTAGAGCGCAGTGAGCATCGTGCACACGATAAAAAAGCTCGCGACGCGGGTGAACAACCCGATCGCCAGGAAGAATCCGCCCAAAAATTCGGACATCGCCGCCGCCCAGGCAAAAACGCTCGGCAGGGGGAATCCCATGTTTCCGGTGCGCTCGACAAAAGCAGCCGACGGCGGCAGTTTCCCGACGCCGTGCGCCATCATTAACGAGACTCCGGCGAAGACCCGCAAAACGCTGAAACCCGCATTAGCCAACGGCGACAATCCCGATTCACCGCCGAAAAGTATTTTTTTGAGCATCTATTCTTTCTTTAAGTATGGATTTTATTTTGCCGTAAAAGAATGGCACAATTTACGGGCAAAGACAACAAATCAAGGCCGTCCGAAACGGGTGTTTTTCGATCCCGGCGCCGGCCGCCCCGAGGTACCGATTATGGGTGAAATAGATATTGCTAACTTATTGAGCCATCTGGTGATATTCATCGTCGTGCTGCTGCTGGCGATCTCGTCGCACGAGGCGGGCCACGCGTGGATGTCGTATAAATACGGTGACGACACGGCGTATATGCTGGGCCGCGTCACGCTCAATCCCGTGAAGCATACAGACCCGATCGGGACGCTCCTGATACCGATCCTCGGGTTCGTCTTTGGCGCGTTTGGCGGCGCGCTTGCGAGCATTCCGCTGCTCGGCTGGGGAATCCCGACGCCGGTAAATCCGCGCAAATGGACGAATTACAAGGTCGCGAACGTGATGGTGTCGATCGCCGGCATCGGGGCGAATTTAATTATCGCCGTTGTCAGCTTTCTGATCTTTAAGCTGCTGCTGGAAACCGGAACCATAAACGCCGGCAATGTCGATTCCGGCATTATCCGGCCGATCGTGATCCTGTTTCAGTATTTGATAATGCTGAACGTTTCGCTGGCGATCTTTAATCTTCTGCCGTTTCCGCCGCTCGACGGCAGCAAGGTGCTTTCGACGTTTCTGCCGGACAGCTTTCAGCCGGTCTTTGCCCTGCTCGAACAATACGGCTTTCTTATCCTGCTGCTGCTGATATATTGGGGATTGATCGGGCTGATCATGCGCCCGGTATTTCGCCTGGTCGAATATCTATTGTTTGTACCCTGGTTCTAAAATATGCCCATTGTCTTTTTGCATCGCGGATTAAGGTTTTTCTTTTTTTCCAACGAAGGCGATCCGCGACGGGGCTTAACAAAATTGGGCGGATAATCGATAATAGAAGGTCCGAGATCGAGGACGCATGGAATGAGCACTTTAACTCTTGAAGCATTGGCAACGTCGGTTTCATTTGATGCCGATAATATGTGGGTCCTTCTTTCCGACGGCCGCCAACTCGGCGTTCCTCTGGCGTATTTTCCGCGCTTAGCCAAGGCCACCCCGGCCGAAAGGAAAAAGTTTGTGATCAGCGGCGGCGGAATCGGCCTGCATTGGGACGACCTGGATGAAGACATATCAGTTCCGGGCTTGCTCGCCGGACGCGTGGACAGTTCATTGCGGGCAAAACAGCGTGGTAAAAAAGCTGCCTAGGTCTTAATTTTAGTTACTCGATAAATTTCAAATGAAACGCAGAATTTTCAGCGGAGCGCAGCCTACGGGCTCGCTCCATCTTGGTAATTATTTGGGAGCGCTCAAGAATTGGGTCGCGCTTCAGGACGAATACGAGAGCTTTTTCTGTATCGTCAACCTGCACGCGATAACGATGCCGCAGGACCCGCAGGTTCTTAAACAGAAGACGCTCGACCTTGCCCGCATCTATCTCGCGTCGGGCGTCGATCCGGCAAAGTCGGTCATCTTTATACAATCCGATGTCCCCGAGCACGCCGAACTGACGTGGGTGCTGAGCTGCATTTCGCGCATGGGCGAGCTGGAACGCATGACGCAGTTCAAGGACAAGGGGAAAGGCAATACCGAGCGCGCGGGCGTTGGGTTGTTCACGTACCCGATTTTGATGGCCGCGGATATTCTGCTGTATCAAACGGACCTCGTGCCCGTCGGGCAGGACCAGAAGCAGCACCTGGAACTTACACGCGACCTTGCGGAACGATTCAACCGCGATTTCGGAGAGACGTTCAAGCTGCCGGAACCGTTTATCCCGAAGACGGGCGCCAGCATCAAATCGCTGCAGGAGCCGGAAAAGAAGATGTCGAAATCGGACGAAAATCCGAACGGATCGATCTTTCTGCTGGACGATGCCGACACGGTCACCAAAAAGATCAAACGCGCAGTCACCGATTCAGGTACGACGATCGAATTTGACGAATCGCGACCGGCGATCAATAACCTATTGTCCATCTATCAAATACTGACCGGCAGATCGGACACCGAATGCGTCGAACATTTTTCGGGGAAAGGCTATGGTGCATTCAAGAGCGAACTGGCCGAAGCGGTCGTCGAATTCCTGCGCCCGTTCCAGGAGCGAATACGGGAATACGACGACGCCGAATTGGGCAAGATCCTCGCTGAAGGCGCGGAAAAAGCCCGTGTGATCGCAGCCGAAACCCTGCGAACCGTATACGAAAAGACCGGCATCGTCGGTTTCCGACGCTGACGCGATCCGACCGCGAACAGACATCGATCTATGTAACTCGACCCCGATGAAAAAGCTCTCTATTTATGGCGTCGGCGTGGTATATTAGGGTTATCACGCAACCCTGAATAGCAAGCTATTCTCGTTTATTTCATCCGGAGTCCCCACACCATTTTTCTCCGGACACCGTAATGGAGGTCATTTAACATGGACGCAGTTAAAAAGTCATTCGACATCCCCAAATTCAAAGAGCAATACGAAAATTACATCAACGGCGAATGGGCCGCGCCGAAAAGCGGCGAGTATTTCGATGTGACATCACCCGTTGACGGCAAATCATTCACAAAGGTCGCCCGTTCGAACGAAGCGGACATTGAGGCCGCAGTTGATGCTGCATACGCCGCATTCGAAACGTGGGGCAAGACCTCGGCGACCGAACGCAGCAACATCCTGCTCAAGATCGCCGACCGGATGGAGCAGAACCTCGAGTTGCTTGCCCGCTGCGAGACCTGGGACAACGGCAAGCCGAGCCGCGAGACGACCGCTGCCGACGTACCGCTGGCGATCGATCATTTTCGCTATTTTGCCGGCGTGATCCGTGCGGAAGAAGGTTCGGCAAGCGAACTCGACCAGAACACGCTTTCCGTCATCATCAAAGAGCCGCTCGGCGTTGTTGGGCAGATCATTCCGTGGAACTTCCCACTGCTGATGGCGACATGGAAACTTGCTCCGGCGCTCGCCGCGGGCAATTGCGTCGTGATCAAGCCGGCCGAGCAAACGCCCGCCAGCATTCTGGTCTGGGCAGAGCTCGTCGGCGATCTGCTGCCGAAGGGCGTGCTCAATATCGTAAACGGTTTCGGCGTCGAGGCCGGCAAGCCGCTCGCGACGAATCCGCGCATCGCAAAGGTTGCCTTTACCGGCGAGACGACGACCGGCCGCCTGATAATGCAGTACGCGTCGCAGAATCTGATCCCTGTCACACTCGAACTCGGCGGCAAATCGCCGAATATCTTCTTTAAGAGCGTGATGGACGCCGACGACGAATATTTCGACAAGTGCCTCGAAGGCGCGACGCTGTTCGCACTCAATCAGGGCGAGGTCTGCACGTGCCCGTCGCGTGTGCTGGTGCAGGAAGACATCGCCGATGCCTTTACCGAACGCTTTATCGAACGCGTCAAGCAGATCAAGATGGGCCATCCGCTCGATCCGACCACGATGATGGGCGCCCAAGCGAGCCAGGACCAGTACGAAAAAATCCTGAACTATATCCAGATCGGCAAGGACGAAGGTGCTGAAGTTCTGATCGGCGGCAACGCCTACAAGAATCCGGATCTTGAGGACGGTTATTACATCGAGCCGACCGTGCTGAAAGGCAACAACAAGATGCGCGTCTTTCAGGAAGAGATCTTTGGCCCGGTGACGTGCCTGACGACGTTCAAGGACGAAGCCGAGGCGATCGAGATCGCGAACGACACGCTTTACGGGCTCGGAGCAGGCGTCTGGACGCGCGATGCTCACGAGCTTTATCGCGTACCGCGTGCGATCCAGGCCGGCCGCGTGTGGGTGAACAATTACCACAATTACCCGGCACACGCTCCGTTCGGCGGATACAAGAAATCAGGCTTCGGCCGCGAGAATCACCTAATGATGCTCGACCATTATCGTCAGACGAAGAACATGCTCATCTCCTACGACAAGAAAGCGATGGGATTTTTCTAGAGCGAACTAGCTGGTGGGCGCGAGTTAAGAGAGCCGCGCCCACCTATCAAGTAAGACCGCATGCGTTGTATACCGACCTTCGTCCTGGTCCTGTTTATTTTTGGATGTTCGGTAAGGCCGCCGGAAGCGGATCGAGCCGGTATTCCTGTGACACCGCATTCTTCCCTCGGCACCACGACAATTGAACCACAGGAACCTGGCGTCGAGTGCGAAAATACGAACGGCATCATCGGATTTGCCGAAATAAGCTTTAATGGAACGACAGTGCTCCGATTCTACGAACAACCGAAAACAACGGCAGCACCTGCCCAAATACTTCGATTCTATGAGGACAGAGATTTGAAAATGGACAGCTTCAAGGCTGAAGGGAAGAAGGCTTATAGCTTGCTTCGTCCGGAAGTTCACAAGTTGGACTACTACCTGTTTGATCTAGCTGTAAGAACTCGAAATAACGGTTGGCTCGAAGTCATAGTAGACAACCAAAGCGATGAAACACTTTGGTTACCGGAAGGCAAAATCGTCAAATTTGAGAACTGGTTGCAAAAGATGAAAAGTTCTTTTGCTGTTGGAAGAAGAACTAAAGAGAATAATCCGCTCCGCATAGGACCTGATCTAAATACTGAAGAGGTGGGCTTTCTCGGAGACGACTGTTTTAGAGTTGTCGAAATGGAAGGCAATTGGATAAAGGTGAATATAGCGAGTCATTGCTCTGACGCACCCAAACAAACTGTTTCAGGATGGATTCGCTGGCGCGATGAAAACAGCTGTCTAATGGTTGAGATTTTTCCTTTTGCCTGAGAACGGATGTTTATGGAAAGCATTTCAAGAGTAAAAATAACGCCCGAAGCTGCTGCCGTCGTTGAGCAGCTGCGTGAGAAGAACGGCAAGCTGATGTTCCACCAATCCGGCGGGTGTTGTGACGGGAGTTCGCCGATGTGTTATCCGAAGGGCGAGTTCATGGTCGGGTCGAGCGATGTTTGGCTGGGCGAGGTCGCGGGCTGTGATTTTTACATGGCCAAGGACCAGTTCGAGTTCTGGCAGCATACGGAACTAACGATCGACGTCGTAAAAGGCCGCGGGGCGAGCTTCTCGCTGGAGATCCCGCTTGGGCTGAGATTTGTGATAAAATCGCGCGTGTTCACGTACGAAGAATCGCAGAACCTCGTGGAAACGCACGCCGGCGACGCTGTCTCGGCTCGGCCTTAAGAGCTATTCCCCGCGAATGGCGCGAAAAGGCGCGAATAAGAGATCTCATTCGTGTACATTTGCGTGATCCGCGGGCAGATTTACACCGTAAGAATTTATACTCCGCGAATAACACGAAAAGACGCGAAATGAATTTTTTTAGCGTGTTTCGCGTGTTTCGCGGTCAAATCAAACTATGTCCAAGATAACTGTTTACGAAAAACCTACCTGAACGACCTGCCGCAATTTGGCGACGCTGTTTCGGGAAAACGGCATAGATTACGACAAGGTCAATTATTTCAACGAGCAGTTTACGGCGGAAAATCTTGAACGCCTGATAGGAAAGACGGGTTTGCGGCCGTTTGACGTGCTTAGGAAAGGCGAGGCCGGCGTGAAGGAAAGAGGCATAACAGCCGAAACACCGGACGCCGACGTGATCGCGGCGATGGTCGAGGAACCGTCGATCATCCAGCGGCCTATTGTCGAGGTCGGCGACAGAGCGATCCTTGCACGGCCGATCGAGAAGGCTTTGGAACTGTTAAATACATGAAAGAAATGAAGACGTTGCACATTGCACTTTTGGTTTCGGTCGCGATCGGCGCATCGTGCGACCTTCGCAGCGGCACCGCGCAAAAGGAAATGGAAAAGTTCTCCGGAACTCCGACGCCGACCGTTTCGCCAACGCCAACGCTCGCTCCGATCGATCCGGCGGACATAGTACGGGTTGAACCCAGATCGGACGGCAGCGTCCTTTCGGCGCACGGACCAAAGCCGAAGGAGACGGTGACCTGCGATAAATTCGATCAGGTAAATATCAACCGAAGCCGCGGCGAGGTGATCATCAACGGGCCCTGCAGCAAAATAACGTTCAACGGCGACGGAAACACTGTAACGGCCGATGCCGCTGTTGAGTTTGTCTTTAACGGTACGGAAAACAAGGTGAAATACGCACGGTACGTGAACGGTGTCCGGCCGATAATCACGCAAAATCAGCCCGGGAACGAAGTCGAGAAGGTTCCGTATGTGCCCGCGAAAACTCCGGCATCGCGAACCACGGAGGAAAAGTGAGCATAACGAACGGAAACGGACACAGGCCGAAACCCAAGAACGTACTCGGCGGCGAGCTAAAGGTTTGCTGCACGGACCCTATGACGGGATTTTACCGCGACGGTTTTTGCCGTACCGGCCCTGAAGACACAGGCAGTCACACCGTCTGCATCCTTGCCACCGACGAATTCCTCGAGTTTTCGAAGGTGGCGGGCAACGACCTTACGACACCGCGGCCCGAATACGCCTTTCCCGGCCTGTCCGGCGGCGATCGCTGGTGCCTGGTCGCTCTTCGCTGGAAACAGGCTCTGGACGCGGGCATGGCACCGCAAGTCTATCTCGAATCCACGCACGAATCCGTGCTTGAGATCGTCGACCTGGAAACGCTGAGGCTGTATGCGGCCGACGACGAATAGTTCCCGTTCCGATGAATACGGTCGATCATCTTCGCGAATTATTCTCTTATAACGACTGGGCGAACCGACGAATTATCGTTGCCGTAAGATCGCTGGGTTCAGATAGATGCCGCCGGATCTTGGCGCATTTGCTGATCACGGAACTCGAGTATTTCGAGCGTCTTCACGGAAAGGATTCGACCGGGTTCGATTTCTGGCCTTCGCTTTCCATCGAAGAATGCGGCGACCTTGCTCGTGAAACCGCCGCAAAATATGAGAAACTGCTGCGTCAGTTCGACGAAGAAGGCATGGACCTCGTGCTTCGCTACCGCACAAGCGAAGGTGTGGAGCACGCGAACAACTTTCGCGAAATGCTGACGCAAGTCGTTCTGCATTCGTCTATTCACCGCGGAAATATTATGCTATTGCTTCGCGAAGAGGGCTCCGAGCCGCCGAAGATCGACTATATTATCTACCTTCGCGAAACGAAGTACATTTGATGGACCAGGAAAAGGACCAGGAACAATATACCTTCGATTTTCATAGGGAGACCGCCCACATCGTAGGCGGCGCTCCCGACGAATTGAAGATCAAGCTCGGCGAATTCGCCGGGCCGCTAGACCTGCTGCTGTTCCTGATCAAGCAGGAACAGGCGAACATCTTTGATATTCCGATCGCCCGGATCACGGACGAATATCTTCGCTATATCCGGCTGATGAAAAGCCTGGATATTGCGGTCGCCGCGGATTTTCTGGTCATGGCGGCAACGCTGATCGAGATCAAATCAAAGATGCTGCTGCCGCGTGACCCCGTGTCGGCAGAGGACGAAGAGGAGATCGAGGATCCGCGAAAAGAGCTGGTGGACCGCCTGCTCGAGTACGAGAAATATAAGAGCGCCGCACAGATGCTCTATGAACGAACGACGATCGAGGACGCGGTATTTACACGCGGACAGATCGAATCCGACGAGCACAACGCCGAGGTCAACGCGACCGTTTTCGACCTGCTGACGGTTTTTCAGAAGATAGTCGCACGGCACAAAGACGAGGTAAAAATGGAGATCCACCGCGAAGAGGTCTCGCTCGCGGACATGATCCGGAACCTGAAACGGCGGATATTCGAGGAGGCGGAGCTGAGCGTTCTAAAGTTCTTTGAGGAGATGCATAACCGCCGCGAGCTCGTCACGGCCTTTATTGCCGTGCTCGAGATCGTCAGGACCGAAAGTGTTAAATTGATGCAGAACAAGACCTTCGGCGATATCACCTTGAAACGGGTATAGCCGCGGCCGGGTGCATGTTTGAGATGACAGAAGCAGTCGAAATATCAGAGAAACAATCGCGGGCGCCGGGCGAGCTGGTCGCCCTTGTCGAAGCTCTCATCTTCGTCGCCGACGAACCGCTGACCGCAAAACTGCTGGCCGAGGTACTTGACGAAGACCGCGAAAGCATACAGGCCGCCGTCGAAGAGCTCCGCGACGAATACCAAGCACGCGAAAGCGGCCTGCAGATCCGCGAGATCGCCGGCGGCTGGCAGATATCGACACGGACAGAATTTCACGAAGAGGTCCGCACGTTCCTGAAAACACGCCCGTCGGCAAAGCTCTCGCTTGCCGCCCTGGAAACGCTGGCCGTCATTGCATATAAACAACCGGTTACCGTACCGGAAATACTGGAGATACGCGGCGTGCAGTCGGCCTCGGCAATAAAAACCCTGCTCGAAAAACGCCTGATCGTAACGAAGGGCCACAAGGAAACCGTCGGCCGCCCGATGCAGTACGGCACATCTAAGGAATTTCTTATTCAGTTCGGGCTAAAGGACCTGACCGAACTGCCTAGCATCGAGGATTTTGAAGACCTTGCAGGCGGTTCGCTTTGATAGTGCAGGAAAGAGATAACACTGTTGGCGTAATTTAACAGCCTGGACCTTAAACCTACGTTATTGCTTCGTCCCTCTCGCGGGCATTCTAGTGGATAATTTCCGCTCGACATCATTCTTTACTCTCCGTTTTGCGTTTTTCCTGTTAACTTTATAACTTCTTCATATGCAGGAACGTCTTCAAAAGCTGATAGCCCAGGCGGGTGTTGCTTCGCGCCGCGGCGCAGAGGAATTGATCGCCGCGGGCGAGGTGACCATAAACGGCAAGGTAGTGACGGAACTCGGAACAAAGGCCGACCCTTCGACCGATCATATCAAGGTTCGCGGAAAGCTTATAAACCCGCGAATAGAAAGCCGCGAGAAGGTATATGTTCTGGTCAATAAACCTAAAGGCTACCTCTCGTCCGCGGCTGATCCGGAGGGCAGAAAGCTTGTGGTCGATCTTGTGAAAGGGCGCGGAAGGCTGCACCCGGTCGGCAGGCTGGATTTTAATACCGAAGGCCTGATCATTTTGACGAACGACGGTGAATTTACCAACCATGTAGCATCGTCCAAGACGATACCGAAGGTGTATGAAGTAAAGATCAAGGGCATTCCCGACGAAAAGGCCGTGAACCGGCTCCGGCGCGGGATTAGGCTCGAGGACGGGTTCAAAACCGCGCCGGCGAAGATCCGCGAGCTCAAGCACACGGATAAGAACGGCTGGTTCGAGGTCACGCTGTTCGAGGGCCATAACCTGCAGATACGAAAGATGTTCGACGCGATTGGCAAAACAGTGCTGAAGCTTAAACGCGTAGCCATCGGCCCGATCACGGATGCTCGCTTGGCCGCGGGACAATCGCGCGACCTGACGCCCGCGGAACTGCGTGCGATCATGGGGCCGAATCGACGCTAACCGCGAGCGTCCTTGCGAAGGACGGAAAAAAAGTGTTTAATATTGGTTTGCTCAATGAGCAAGGACACCGGCAGGCACGGCAGTCCGAGATTTGGCCGAAAGGAGGTGAGAAACAAAATGGCTTTTATTACAGTAAATTCGAATGAATCGATCGAGAGCGCACTCCGGCGATTCAAGCGTAAAGTGATCAGCGAAGAGATCATCAAGGATCTTAAGAAGCACGCGCACTTTATCCCGCCGGGCCAAAAGGCAAAGCTCAAATCGGCGAACGCGCGCAAGCGTAACCGCCGCCGTTTCCGCCAAGCCCGTCCGGCACCAGGCTCGCAGCAGAGGCCTTCCGGAGGCCAGAGCCGGTAGTTTTCGGCACGATTATTAACAACGAAAAGTGAAATGGTGCAAGAGTTTAACCGCTGTCACCCTTTCACTTTTTTCATTTGAGGTTTATGAGTTCTGACAGGCCACGGATCCTTGTAACAAATGACGACGGCTATTTATCGGACGGCATTGCCGCCCTTGAAGGTGCGCTACGCGAGATCGGCGATGTTTACGTAGTTGCGCCCGCTTCCGAAATGAGCGGAGCATCGCACAGCCTCACGCTGGAACGCCCGCTCAGGATCAGGCAGCTTGACGAGTTTCATTGGACGGTGGACGGCACGCCTACCGACTGCGTAACGCTTGCCTTGAACCAGATCTTCGCGCCGGACATACGGCCGCACATTTGCTGCTCCGGAATAAATCACGGTGCGAACCTTGGGGATGACGCTTCGTATTCGGGAACCGTTGCCGGGGCAATGGAATCTACCATCCTTGGTGTTCCCGGCCTGGCATTCAGCCTTGTTTCATTTCGCAATCACGATTTTACTGAGTCGGCACGTGTAGCCAAGCAGCTCACACTGAAGGCGCTTCGCGAAGGCATTCCGGAAAATACGCTTCTGAACATCAATATTCCGACCGGTACGCCGCGCGGTTTTCGCGTTGCGCGTCAGGGATTCAAGAGCGCACGCCCGGTTATCAGCGAACATATCGATCCGCGCGGGAAGGCTTATTATTGGATCGGCGAGGTTCGCGAAGGTTTTCGAGCAGAGGGCGGAACCGACTTTGAAGCCATCGAAGACGGATATGTTTCCGTCACACCGATGAGGAGCGACCTGACGAATTACCAGGCGCTAAGCCTGCTGCACGAATGGGAACATGACCTGGATTAGAAAAAGAGCACGAGGGTGGGCCCGTGCTCTTTTCGTCCCAAATTGTAGCAACGACGCTACTTCTCCAACGCAACTGCGACTATAGTACTCGACCTGCCGTTCCGGCTGACCATGACATCGGTTCGAGTCCTCTTTATCTTCTTGCTGAATGTCGGGGTATCTACTGATATTAGAGAGTACTTTCCGTCCAATTGAGCAAACCGCATTACCCCCTTTTCGGTACTTTCTGCCGACGAAGCGAGAGATAATCCAATGATCCTGGTTTTTCCGTGATCTACGCTGCGGAGAGCGATCGGCAACTGGCTCGAATAGCCATTCATCGGCCCGACCGTATAATCGCCGGCTCCGAACGAATCACCGTTCACTGTAAAGTCGAATGGAATGTGGGCTCGGTACTGGGTTGATATCTGAGCGTTGGCTGCCGCGGCAAGGACAAATGCGGCCATAATTGCGAAACTTCCGTTGAGAATGATCCTTTTCATTTTTACCTCCATTGCGGGCTGTGGTCCGACTCTTTTATGAGAGTTGATTTTTTTGCCTTCACTAAATACCGCGACAGAAATTGAGAAACTGTCTCAAGAAAAATTAAAAATATTGCTTCTGCGTTCCAAAAGGTGAATAATTATTTCATCGCAATGGCCCGTAGAGTTGTAGATAGTGCGAATATCACGCAGATGCTTCGTGAGTGGGGCGATGGCCGCGTCGAAGCTCTCGACGATCTCCTTCCGTGCGTGTACAACGAACTTCGGCGATTGGCGGCCGCACATCTGCGCCGCGAACGTCCGAACCACACGCTGCAGACCACAGCGCTGGTCCATGAAGCCTATATGAAGCTCGCCGGGCAGCGGAACGTCGAATGGAAGAATCGCGGCCATTTCTTTGCCGTTGCCGCACAGGCGATGCGCCGGGTCTTGGTCGATCATGCGAAGGCGCGGCACCGGCAAAAGCGCGGCGGCCCGGCTGAAGACCTTTCGATCGAAGACATGCTGATCGCGGCCGCTGACGAATCGAACGTTGACCTGATCGCCTTGGACGAGGCTCTGACCCGGCTTGCCAGGGTTGATCGACAGCAGGTCCGCATCGTTGAGCTGCGGTATTTTACAGGCCTGAGCCTGGAGGAAACGGCCGAGGCTCTTGAGATATCGAAAGCAACGGTCGCCCGTGACTGGCAGATGGCAAAGGCCTGGCTGCATCGTGAAATGACCCGATGAAACTTTAAGTGGAGGCAGATCCTGATGGCTCAGACGAACTGGACTCAGGTTAAAGAGGTCTTCCACGAGGCACTTCGCCATAACTCGGCCGAAAGAGAAGAATTTCTTACGGTTGCATGCCGCGACGACATTAATCTTCGGATCGAAGTTGAATCCCTTCTGATCTCCTTAACGGAAGCGCAGCATTTTCTAGAACGCCCTGTGATCGGTGAACGGCCGGTTCCCAACGACTCGTGGCTGCTGGAAAACGACCAGTGTATATCGCATTACCGTATCGTCGAGCCGATCGGCACAGGCGGGATGGGCGAGGTCTATTTGGCGGAGGACATGTCGCTTCACAGAAATGTCGCGCTCAAGATCCTTCCGGACACCGTCATTTCAGTACCTGATCGCTTGCGCAGATTTCAACGCGAAGCGCAGGTTGTTTCCGCCCTGAATCATCCGAACATCGTGACCATCTTCGAATTCGGAAAGGAAGGCGATATTCAGTTTATCGCCTGTGAATATATAAAGGGTGAAACACTGCGAAGCCGCCTTCAAGGCGTAAAGCTGACCATAGCCGAAACGCTTGAGATCGGCATTCAGATCGTGTCGGCTTTGCAAGGCGCCCACGGTGCAGGCGTCACCCATCGGGACATCAAACCGGAAAACGTCATGATCCGAGATGATGGCTATGTTAAGATCCTCGACTTCGGACTCGCCAAACTAACGGAGCCGACACGCGCCGAACCGGAAGCCGATACGCAGGAACAGATCTTCAGCCAGCCGGGAATGCTGATGGGTACGGTCACGTATATGTCTCCCGAACAAGTTCGGTCGAGACCGATCGACCACCGATCCGACCTATTCAGCTTTGGTATTGTCCTGTTCGAAATGCTGACCGGAAGGGCGCCGTTTCGCGGCGATACGATGACGGACGTCATTGCTGCCATTCTTCAGGCCGACCCGCCCCGTCCCAGCCGGTTCAACAAAAATGTTCCGCCGGATTTTGATCGAATCGTCGAAAAACTACTTGAGAAGTCCAGAAGCGAGCGCTTTCAAAGTGCGGCCGAGGTACTGTCAGATCTAAAGCGTCTTAAGAAACGCAGTGATATTAATACCGTTAGCGGAAACTTTCCGACTTCGAAGCTAGCCGTGTCGGACTTAGTTCCGGCAACCGACTCCGAGGGCGTTCGGCGAGAATCGAGGAAGACAGTGACGATCATTGCCGTCATCGCTGTAATGGTGATACTCGCTGTGTTTGCCGCGTACTTTTTACGAAAGGCTCTTATCTTATGATCGGAATTGTCGACACGCCGCGTCATTAAAGGCGGCAATTTTTACGACCTTGCATGTGTGAGCTCGCACGTCTGCCTCGCCTTCAATGGTATATCGGAGAGTTCTTGATTATAATTCGTACCTGATGACGACAAGCGCTTCCCCGGCAAATTTAAATGACGGTTACGAGATCCCGCGTGCACGCCTGATCGACAGGCTGCGTAACGATTTCCGAATACATGACGAACGGGTACTTGCGGCGATCGGCTCCGTTCCCCGCCATGCTTTCGTGCCTGACGCACTCAAGGCCCAGTCATACAAAGACAACGCATTGCCAATCGCAGGAGGGCAAACCATCTCGCAGCCTTTTATAGTTGCAAAAATGACCGAATTGCTTGGATTGGCCGGAAAAGAGAAGGTGCTCGAGATCGGGGCCGGGACGGGCTATCAGACTGCCGTATTGTCCCGTTTGTCGCGTGCCGTTTTTGCGGTAGAGCGGCTGCCGTTACTGGCGGCCGAAGCGAAGGACAGGTTGAAGAGCCTCCATTTTCATAATGTTTCAATTAAGTGTGACGACGGGACCAATGGCTGGGAAATGTACGCGCCCTTTGACGCGATCCTTGTTGCCGCAGGAAGCCCGTACGTGCCCGAACCGCTTTTGAAACAGTTGACAGTCGGTGGCCGTCTGGTTATCCCGATCGGTGACGAACAAAAAACCCAGGTTCTCATAAGAATAACACGCAATACAAATGGATATGCACGAGAAGATTTCGGCCCGTGTTCATTTGTCCCGCTGATCGGTGAACACGGCTGGAAATAAGCAGTTTTCGGTGTGCATTTTAAGCCGGTGTCGCGTAAGCTTGAGTTTTTATGATCGGCTCAATGCCCCGAAGTTAATATGGAATCGTTAGTAGATTTTCTTTACCAGATCAAGGAATTCCTTAATCCCAAGATAATTATAGAGACCCTCCTCGACAAACTCGGGATATTCGTATATTTCGGGCTCTTCTTTATTATCTTTGCCGAGACCGGACTTGCGATCGGCTTTTTTCTCCCCGGCGACTCTCTTCTGGTCGTCGCAGGACTGTTCGCCGCCGCGGGCAAACTGAACATCTGGATCATGTGGGTCTCGTTGTTCATTGCCGCCGTCGTCGGAGACGCGGTCGGATATTACTCGGGCAAGAAACTGGGGCCGGCGGTGTTCAGCCGACCAAAATCACGCTTTTTTAATCCCGAGCATCTTCGCAAGGCTCACGCCTTTTACGAGAAACACGGCGGAAAAACGATCATCATTGCAAGGTTCGTCCCGATCGTACGAACATTCGCGCCGATCGTGGCCGGTGCGGCGGACATGAGTTATAAGCGCTTCGCCGCTTATAATATATTTGGCGGACTTTTCTGGATCACAAGCATGCTGTTCGCGGGCTACTTTCTCGGCGGGCTGGTTGAGCAAGCAGTACAAAATTGGTTCGGGATTGAGAATTTCAAGCTTGAGGAACATATCGATAAAGTTGTTATCGTGGTGGTGTTCCTGTCGATACTTCCGATGATAATTGAATATCTGAGGCATAAGTTCGGAGATAAACCCGCACCCTCGACTGACGACCCTCAGATAGAAGTTTAACGGCGGTTTGACTTAAATCCTCATGTAACCTACACTTTGTTACTTGACCTGTCGGGGCGTGGCTCAGCCTGGTAGAGCGCACGGTTCGGGACCGTGAGGTCGGAGG
>JAEZIT010000075.1 GCA_023436495.1 Acidobacteriota bacterium | reverse complement strand
GCCCGTAATTAGCGGGCCGCTTTTCTTTCGTTAATTCTGTGCGTGAATAAGGCTGCGTGTCTGATCACCAAAGAGCACGTCGATCTTCTGCGGCTCGACCACCGCAGTAACTTCGCCCTGACCGAATACGGAGTGCAGCATAGCCTGTCCTTTCTTGTACTTGCGGGTGCGGTCGTACGGAGAAGCCGTTTTGCTTTTGCTCATTTCGATACCGGTTTTTACGCCGCGCGTGAAAGTGCTGACAGTCGAGCAGGCACTGCAAACGGCCTTTGATATCTTGCCCTGCTTGGTCACGGTTTCTACGTTATGGCTCTGTTCGAGCTCACAGGCGGAGCAGAACATATCCAAGGCGTCGCCCACCTCATATTTTTGTTGTTTCATAATTTCTTACCTACTTTAGCGTGCTGTCGCCGTCCGGATCACTACCTAAGCCGATCGCAATTGCGGACCGCGGAAGCGGAAACGTCCATAAACCAATTTAATTACTTGGCCAGTACGGCCAACACAGTTAAACAGGTCAATCGGACGTTTCGGATACCTCCATTTTACCACAACTTTCGCCAAAATGGTAAGAAAGTCGACATGACAGGCGACAGCCGAAAAGGCTCAATTACCGGGACCTTCGCCGTCGTGCCGGCCGAAAAGACCTTCGCGCCGCGGCCGGCGCCGGCTTTGCCGATCCGGCCGCGGTCGAAACAGCGGCGGTCGATCCACCGAAATCGGGATGATAGACCCGCTCGACCGGTTGGCCGGTCAGGCGTTCGATGGCCCGCATAGAATGTTCTTCGGCCAACGTGAACAGCGTGATCGCTCGTCCCATATTGCCGGCGCGTCCCGTGCGGCCGATGCGGTGCACGTAATCCTCCGGCGTCTCGGGGACGTCGTAATTGATCACGTGCGAAACGGAATCGATGTCGATCCCGCGTGCAGCTACGTCGGTCGCCACGAGCACGCGTGTCTTTCCGGATTTAAATGCCCGAAGGGCGGCTTCGCGCTGCGATTGCGATCGGTCGCCGTGGATGCGGTTCGATTTGTGCTCGCGTTTTTCGAGGATGTGCGCGACACGGTCGGCCCCACGTTTCGTCCGGGTAAATACCAGGACGCGTTCGAATTCCTCTTTATCCAGCAGCTCCAACAGCAGCGGCAATTTCGATTCCCATGCCACCGGATAGGCCGTCTGTTCGATCGTCACGGCAGCTTTGCCTTGCGGCGAAACTTGAATAAACTCCGGGTCCTTCACGATCCGTCGTCCGATCTTTTCCACCTCCGGAGCCATGGTCGCCGAAAAGAACAGCGTTTGCCGATCTTCCGGCACGGCTGCAACAATTCGCTGGATCGCGGGCAGAAAACCCATATCCAACATTCGGTCGGCCTCGTCCAGCACAAGCGTTTCCAATTTCGAAAAATCGGTCAGGCCTTGCTGCATGAAGTCGATCAGGCGGCCGGGCGTCGCGATCAGGATCGTGACCCCGCGGCGGATCGCCTCAGTCTGTGCTTTATAGCCCGAACCGCCAATAACGGACGCGCATGTAATGCCCTTCGGTGCAAACCGGCGGCATTCCGCGTCGATCTGTGTTGCGAGTTCGCGCGTCGGAGCAAGTATGAGCACTCGCGTCCCGACCGGACGCTTGCCAGTATTAAGTTTAGTAAGCAGCGGCAGCAAAAATGCCGCCGTTTTGCCCGTGCCCGTCTGGGCACATGCGATGATGTCTCCGCCGTCCAATACGACGGGAATAGCCTGTTTTTGAATGGGTGTAGGCTCAGTAAAACCCAACTGCTCGCAACGCGTCCATAACGCGGGATGCAAGCCTAAGTCTTTGAAATTCATTAAAATTTATTGATCTCTCTACCGAAAACCGGTCTGGCCTCGCATACTTCGTTCGCTATCGCCTTAGCGATCTGCGAACAATTCTGCCCGATTCGGGCCGTTTGGTCGGATCTCGATACCTTCGCCTGAACGCAAATAAAGCGCGGATACGGCACAGGTATTCCCGGTTTTTTGGGATTTATAAGAAGTTATCCAACGGTGGGTAAGTACTTTCGGTGTAACGGTTGCAGCGAATGAACCAACGTTCGAAGGCACGAAAACAACTCCGCGCCGCTTCTGACAGTTATAAACGAACCATCTCTCGAACCATCCATACCGCCGCTCACAATGAGCGCGATCTTACCGTCGACAAAAGAGAGAAGGAATTATCAAACCATAAGATTACAGAAAAACTACCAAAGTTGCAAACTTATTTATATTATTAGCGTTCGTTCGCAAAAAGCAGCTGACGGTCGCAGCCCGATCTGCTGATCTTATTTTGTCGGGTAATTTAGGTTTCCAGGCTCTATTTCAAACTCAGCCAATCAGCGGCAATGGCTGTGGGCGTGCGCTTGTTTCCATCGACCTCGTAGTTCAACCGCTGCATATCGGCGGTCGTGATCTTGCCCGCGAGTTCCGCAAACACAGTAGCGAGAGTTTCTTCGGCATCACTGCGTGCTATGAAAACTGCTTGGTACGGCGGAAAATAGCGGCGGTCGTCTTCGAGCTGAAACAGGTCGAGCGCTGAGATCAGGCCGTCGGTCGAATTGCCCGCGATGATGTCGAGCTCGCCCGAGGCAAGTGCTCGATAGGTCAGCGAAAGGTCCATTTCCCTCGGCTGTTTTCGGAAATTGATGCCGTATGCCGCGATAAATCCAGGATAACCATCGGCACGAGACATAAAATCCTGGCCGAAGCCCGCTTGCCAATCGCGCATGTGCGGCACCGCGTCCGAAATCGTCTTCAGATCGAATTGCCGTGCGGTTTCGCCGCGAACGAGGATGGCGAAATCGTTCGCAAACCCCAGCGGCGGGCTGACGACAAGGCCGAATTTATCGGCGTACTCCGCGCGCGTCTGCTCATAAACGGTGTTGGGGTCGGTAACAGGCGGATGTTTCAGGATCGCCGTAAATGCCGTACCGGTGTATTCCGGATAGACGTCGATCTGTCCGGCAAGCAATGAATCGTGTGGCAGATTTCCGGCAAGCTCGAACCTGCGTTCGACGCTAATGCCGCGGCGTTCGAGCGACTGAGCCAATATCTCAGCCAGGATCACGGATTCGGTAAAATCCTTCGACCCGACGACGATCGTCCGCGACGATCCCGGCAGCGAATTCCAACTGCCGGGATTGAAACTAAGTAGAACCACCCCCGCAAGCACGGCAGCCGAAGCGCCGCCGACCAACCCTCTTCGTCCGGCGTTCCGGCGTTCGCCGATGTCGTACGCCTTCTGAAATTGCCCAAGCGCCAGATCGCACAAAAGCGCCAATAGTGCTGACGCGATCGCTCCCGCAAGCAAAAGATTATTGTCATTCTGCCGAAGCCCCCGAAAGATATAAGTTCCGAGGCCGCCAGCACCGACCGCCGCCGCGATGGTCGCAACGCCGACGCAAATCACCACCGCGACGCGAATACCGGTTAGGATAACCGGCATCGCAAGCGGAAGTTCGACCATTCGAAGCGTCTGGCCTCCGGTCATTCCCATGGCGGCCGCGGCTTCGCGAATTTTAGGGTCAATGCCGAGAATGCCGGTGACGGTATTTCGAATGATTGGCAGCAGCGCGTACAGCGCCAGCGCGATAATGGCCGTCCGCGCACCGATGCCGCCAATAAGAGGGATCGGGATCAGCAGCCCGAACAGGGCAAGGCTGGGGACCGTCTGCATCACATTCGCGAGTCCCAGAACAGGCGTCTGCAATGCACGTACGCGCGTCAGTAAAATACCGAGCGGGACTCCGATCGCCACCGCCGCGCCCGAAGAGACAAGCACAAGCAGGATATGCTCGCGGGTAAGCACGAGGAGTTCCTGCCAGTTCGCACTGAGAAATTCGAAAAAGCTCATTCGATGGTTTCCAGATAAGCGCGGGCAAGCGGCTGTTTCGAACGGACAAAATCTTCCGGCGTTTCGACGAGGACAATTCGGCCGCGGTCCATGAGCGCGATGCGTGAACCAAGCAGCAGAGCCTCGTGCAGATCGTGCGTGACAAAGACGGCGGTCTTGCCGAGTTCGCGGACGAGGCGGGCGAATTCTCTTTGCAGATTAGAACGCGTAATGGCGTCGAGTGCGCCGAAAGGTTCGTCGAGCAGGAGAATGTTCGGTTCGGCGGCGAGCGCCCGTGCTACGCCGACGCGCTGGCGCTGTCCGCCGGAGAGTTCGTTCGGAAAACGCTTCCTAAACTTTGCGGGATCGAGCCCGACGAGCGAAAGAAGTTCTGCTGCACGTTCGTCGCGCCGCGCCTTCTCCCAGCCCTCAAGGCGCGGGACGAGGCCGACATTCTCCTCTACAGTGAAATGCGGGAACAGGCCGCCTTCCTGCAGGACGTAACCGATGCGGCGGCGAAGTTCGATCGGGTCGCGTTCGCTTACGGAAACGCCTTCGACGTGTACCTCGCCGGCGGTCGGCTCGATCAGCCGGTTGATCATTTTCAGCGTCGTTGTTTTGCCGCAGCCCGATTCCCCGAGCAGGACGAGCACCTCGCCAGGAAGAACGGCGAAGTTGATACCGTCCAGGATCTGAGTCTGTCCCACAGCGTACCGGACGTTTCGAAATTCGATAATGGGCTCAAGGGTTTGCGGCATTGCAGGCTGTCGAAAGTTTAGCATCAAATAACGTCAACTCGCGGAAGTTTCCGCGCCGAATGGGCCGTTAGCATACGTTTTCGTGTGTGAAAATAAGTTGACTATGTGGCGTTTAGCGACGTAACGCTTCTATTTTCAGTTATTTTCGGCAAATGGCAGGCGATTTGCGTGTCTATATGGCGGCACCGGAAGTTTTGTTTGCCTTTAGAACATTATGCCGAGAAAAGATCTAAGAAAACTCCTGACATTATTTACCGTTATCTTCGCCGCGGGCCTCACAGTGCAGGCAGCGCCGCAGATGACCGTGCGCGAGGCCGAGAACCGCCTTTCCTCGATGGGATATTGGCTGACAAAGGCCGACGGCCGCTCGGACGCATCAACCCGACACGCGATCATGGCGTTTCAAAAGGTCGAAGGGTTGAAACGAACAGGCACGCTGAACGCCGCGACGTCCGCCGCGCTGCGCAAGGCCGAACGGCCCGCCGCCCGTTATGGCGGCGAAGCACATATCGAGGTCGATCTTACGCGGCAAGTGCTGTTCTTTGTCGATGGCAGCGGAACTGTGACGCACATCCTGCCGGTTTCCAGCGGCAATGAGGAGAAGTATTTCGACCAGGGCAAATGGCAAGTCGCACACACGCCGCGCGGCGCCTACAATATTGAACGCAAGATAAACGGCGTCAGAAAAGCACCGTTGGGCAATTTATATTATCCCCTCTATTTCACCGGCGGAGTTGCCGTACACGGCAGCAATTCAATTCCGGCAAAACCGGCCAGCCACGGCTGCGTGCGTATCCCGCGATTCGCGGACAAGGCCCTGTTCCAAATGGCTCCGGTAGGAATGATGATCTATGTTTACGATTGAACGGAAGGCTAGCGTTTCAGCCAGCCTTCGCGAATGCGCATCTGCCGTTCCGTAGGCGCCGCCAACGATTTCATCGACAATGCTGTATAGTCGCGTGAGCCAACCTTGATCGGTATCTCGATTTCCGAACCGCCCCGGTCGATGGTCAGCTTCACGCTTTTGCCGGCTAGGTCGTCAAAGCGGACATCGCTTACGGCCGCGCCGTCGATCTTCGTAATAATGTCGCCCTTTTCCAGGCCCGATATAGCGGCAGGCGAACCCGCCTCGACCGCATTGATCATAACGCCGCCGTTGCGAAATCGTCCGTTAAATCCAAGCACAGGAGCCTTTCGCTGCGTTTTTTCAAGCGAATACCCGGCGTAGCCGAAAATGCGGTCGTAATCCGGTACGTCGGTTCCCCAAACATAACGGCGAAAAAATTCGTTGTAATCCTTGCCCGAAACACGATTGACCAACGCCAGCAGGTCGGACGTTGTAAAGCCCTTTCCGCGCTTATAATGCTCGTTGTAGAGCCCACGCATAACGTCGTCCAGGCTCGCACGGCCGTCTGTGTCGTTCCTGATCGAAAGGTCGAGCAGGCCGGCAAGATTTTGCCCCTGGGTGTAATACGAAATGGCAAATGCGACCGGTGAATCGTACCCGACCCAGGTCGAAACCGACGCGTTGGCAGGCGAGATGTAATTTCGCGCTTCGTTGCTCTCTATGCCGTTGGCGGCTCCGGCGGCACGGGCTACGAATTGGTCCGGCGTCATCAGCCCAGCGCGGTAAACGCCGACGATGCCGTAATAATTCGTAAATCCTTCGGAAACCCACAAGAGCGGCGATTCATTTTCACGCGAATAATCGTACGGCCACATCTCCGCGGGCCGAAAACGCTTGACGTTCCACAAATGATAGAACTCATGCGACGCGGTTCCGATAATATTCTCCGGCAGCGCGACATCGCCCGGCGGCGCGAACGCAACAAATGAATTGAGATGTTCGAGAGCCCCCGAGGCGTTCGATTCCGGCGGAGCGAAAAAGTAGAACGCGATATATTTGTCATATGGCAGCCCGTCGAACATCTTGCCTTGCGCTTCGGCGACCTTCGTCAGCATCTCGGTGAAACGCTTGGTCTTTTCGGCATTGAACGTGCCGGCGGGAACGGCCGTGAAATAAAACGGTTTGCCGCCCGCCTCGAATTTCGTCACGTCAAAGCTGCCCATCAGCGCCGGCGCATCGACCAGCGTGTCATAATCTGCAGCGGTATAGACGTTCGGGTCCGCCGTTTCTTTCAACGCCGAGATCAATTTCCAATCCTTCGGGAGCGAGAATCGCACCGTGCTCGGCGCGTCGCGATGGCCTTCCGGCTGCAGGAAAAGTTCAATGCCGGTAAAGAACGCGTAATCGTTCGTGATCTTTGCCTGGTTCAATGCAAGCACCGTCGCGCTGTAATCGTAGTCGACGCGAATGCGTTTCACGCCTTTCGTGTCGACGTTCCAGGTTTGTTTACGCGACATGGTCAGCGGCAGGCGGTTGCCCTTCTCGTCCGTGACCGTAAAACGCAGCAGATTCTTGCCGTAATTTTCGACCGTGTACCAACCCGGCGTCCACGTCGGAAGGCTGAGGTCGAGCCGCGCCTGGTTGATATTGCTGATCTCGGTCGTGATGTGAAATTGCTGTAGGGCGGGATCTTTCACCGTGACCGAATATTCGATCTTAAGATCACTTTTCTGCGCGGACGCCGAAAAGGCAGCCAGCAGAACGAAAAGGATCTGCGCGTATAAAAGCCGTTCTAAGTTTTTCATAATGTCTAGCGTTAGGTCATTTGTCCGTTCGGGCCATAGTGACCTCATTGATCAGTTTCAGCAGTTCTTCTACCACGATCGGCTTGGCTAGGTGGCCCTGAAATCCGGAGTTAAGAGCGAGCCTGCGGTCTTGCGTGCTCACATAACCGGTCAGCGCGATAGCGGGCGTTCTGCCGCCACGCTCGGCGGGCAGGGACCGGATCTTTCGGATCAGTTGATAACCGTCTTCGCGGGGAAGACCGATATCGCTGACGATCACTTCCGGACGAGTCCGCTCCAGCGACTCCAGTGCGGCAGCCGCAGAGTCCACCGCGGTCACCTTCACACCGCATAGTTCCAGCGCCGTCACCAGCATCTCACGCGAATCGGCATCATCCTCGACAAGCAGCAGCGGGAGATCGCGCAGTCGCGGCCATCCGTTTCCAGTGTGTTTCGCTTCAGCTTCCGGATAAACCGGCCCCGTGGCCGAATCAGTAGGAAGCGGCAGCGTCACGATAAAGGTGGTCCCACAGCCAATTCCTTCACTTTCCGCCCTTATCGTGCCTTTATGCAGATTTACCAGATGGCTCGCGATCGACAGTCCCAGCCCCAGCCCGCCGACCCGGCGGGTGTACGAACTATCTGCCTGCCTGAAGCGTTCGAAAACGTGTGGGAGAAACTCCGGAGCGATGCCGCGGCCATTGTCCGAGATCCGAAGTTCCAATGCGTCAGCCTGTTTTGTCAAAATGACCTCGATCTCGCCGTTGTCCGGCGTAAATTTCACAGAATTCGTAAGTAAGTTCAGAATGACCTGCTGCAGCCTTTCCCGATCGGCGCTGATCGGCGGTATCTCGTGGTCGTGCGAAAAGTGAACGGTAATGCCCTTGCTTTCGGCAGAGGGACGAATTATCTCTACTGCCGACGCTACGACCGACGCCAGCTCGACCGTATCGAATTGAATTTCGAGCTTGCCTACGATCGCCCGTGAAACAAAGAGAATATCCGAGATCATCTCCGCCTGTGCCTTTGCGTTGCGTTCGATCACTTCAAGAGCGTGGTCCACATCCAACTCTGACCGCGGATCATTGCGCAGCATTTGCAGCCAGCCGATGATAGAGTTCAGCGGCGTGCGAAGCTCATGCGACAGAGTAGCCAGGAACAGGTCTTTCTGCTTATCCGCTTCCTGAAGCTGGGTTAGAAGGTCGCGTGTCTGATACTGCCGGTGTCGCGCTCGCAGAGCTCCGCGGACAGCGCTGATCAGCATCGTCATCCGGATGGGCCTTTCTACTATTGTAGCATTGATTCGGTTGCCTAAAGTGATCAGGAGATTTTCGGCCTTTGTGCTGTTGACTGAAAATATTACCACCGGGATATCCGACCATATGGGCTGCTCGTTGATCTCGTTCGATAAATGGTCCAGAGCTCCATGGCCCAGTGCCTCCTCGGCAACCAGCACGGCCCCGCCGCCTTTCCTGATCTCATCTCCGAGCGATGTTACTGAGTCGCAAATGAAGCTCGAAAATCCGGCCTTCGCGAGCACAGAGCACACAAGTGTGGCATCGCGGCCCGTGGGTAACAGGAGCAAAACGCGATCTTCGATCTTGTTACCGTTGTTTTCTCCCACGTTCGTTCATTAACTCGTCATCGCTCCCGCTGTAAACGGGCACGCCGGTCAAAACCCCTTGAAATTCGGTCAGCGGATCGCCAAGCTGGAGTCCGCCTTCACAAATATGATATTCACGAATTGTGCGCTCATGCCTATCGGCTCGCTTCTTCATCATCGATATCGCCGAATGTACGGAGCCCTTCGATTCGAAATATCGAAGCAGGATCACGGTGTCTGCCAAATAGCTCATATCGATCGGCGCCTGCATCGTGCCAATGAGGCCGTATTGCCCGACAACGAGCACCGTAATCACGCCGGACCGATTCAGATAGCTGAGCAATTCGTGAAACTGCATCGTCAGGAACTGCTGCTGGGGAGTCGCCAGGAGATATCCGTTCACGCTGTCTATTATTACGACCTTTGTTCCGTGATCCTCAACTTCGCGGCTGATCATGTGAGACAGTTCGCCCGGGGTAAGTTCCGCCAACTGGATCTGGCGAATCATTATTCTTGCCTCGGCAATATGCGGGCGAAGGTCTATCCCTAATGCATGCATGCGGTGCATTAGGGTCTCAGCGCTTTCGTCAAAAAGATAGATAGCAGCCCGTTCACCGCGCTCTGCCGCGGAGTACGCATACAACATTGATAAGGTCGATTTACCGACCCCCGCCGGTCCGGTTACTATCGTGCTGGTTCCGTAATGCAGTCCGCCAACAAGTTCGTCCAAATTCTCGTTGCCGCTCTGGAGCGTACCGGCGGCAAATTCGACGGCATCATTTCTTGTGAGGCGCGGAAAAACGACAAGTCCGCCGGTCTCGATATTGTAGTCATGATTTCCTGACTGGAAACTGACTCCCCGCATTTTAACAACCCTGAGCGTATGGCGTTGCCTTCCGTATCCGATAGGGACATATTCCAGGTTGATCACGCCATGGGCAATACTCTCCAACTGCCGGTCCGGGTCCTGCGACGTGCGATCATCAAGCAGTAAAACCGTACACTTGCGGCCCATAAAATACTGTTTTAGAGCAAGGATCTGACGCCGGAACCGCAGCGGGTCGCTCGCCAGCATACGCATTTCGGAAAGGGAATCGAATACCAGGCGGGCCGGTTGATGTTCTTCGACTGCTGCTAGGATCTGGCGCGTAGTTTCATCCAGTTCGATCTCAGCCGGGTGGAACACGGTATACCGGGAATCGTCGACAAGGCTTTCTCCGGATCCCGTGAGGTCCAGCACATCGAATCCCTCAAGCGGCCAGCCATGAGAAGTGGCGACGGACGCTAACTCCTCGGTATTTTCAGCAAGTGTAATGTAAAGCCCTTTTTGTCCCCGGCGGGCTCCTTCGCGAAGAAACTGCAGGCCGAGGGTAGTCTTTCCCGTTCCGGGGTCTCCTTCGATCAAATGCAGACGGTGTTCAGGCAATCCGCCCCTAAGTATTTGGTCGAGCCCGGCAATTCCGGTGGAAAGCCTTCCGTTCGTTGAGTATTTCGTCATACATCTGGCGCGGCAGACATCTCATTCGTCAATACCGCTAAATAACGGGGGTAATTGTAGTTTGACACAAAATTCGCCGCGTTAAAACCTTTTATTGCTCCGGCTATCAAAGAATACGACGTAAATACTGAACGACGGCAAAGTATCTGCCGGGAACAGCTATTCCCATTCGATCGTCCCCGGCGGTTTCGAGGTTATGTCGTAAACCACGCGGTTGACGCCGCGAACCTCGGACGTGATGCGAGATGAAACGCGTGCGAGCAGGTCATGCGACAGACGTGCCCAATCGGCGGTCATGCCATCGGTGCTCGTGACGGCGCGGATCGCTACCGTTTTCTCATAAGTGCGATAATCGCCCATGACGCCGACCGACTGTATCGGCAGCAGCACGGCAAATGCTTGCCATACCTCTTGATAGACACCGAAATTATGCAGCTCTTCGATAAATATCTTGTCGGCTTTTTGCAACAGCTCGACCTTGTCCGGCGTGATATCGCCCAGGATTCGTACACCCAAACCGGGACCGGGAAACGGATGGCGTTCCAGAATTTCCTCGGGAATGCTGAGGTCACGGCCGATCATTCGTACCTCGTCCTTGAACAGTTCGCGCAGCGGCTCGATCAGCTTTAGGTTCATCTTTTCCGGCAGTCCGCCAACGTTGTGATGCGTCTTGATCGTTACGGAAGCGCCGCGTACGCTGACCGATTCGATGACGTCGGGATACAGCGTGCCCTGAACGAGCCATTTTACGTCGCCTATTTTCTGCGCTTCGGCGTCAAAAACCTCTATGAACTTTCGCCCAATGGCCTTTCGTTTCTGTTCGGGGTCGGTTATTCCGGCAAGAACCTCGTAAAATTGTTCGGATGCATCTACGCCGATCACATTTAGGTGGAGTTTCTGCTTGTAAAGTTCGAGCGTATTCTCAAATTCATCGGCGCGCAGCAGGCCGTTGTTGACGAAAATGCATGTCTGCCGGTCGCCCAGGGCCTCTTGCACGAGCACTGCCGCGACCGTCGAATCGACGCCCCCGGACAGCCCGCACAGAACGCGGTCATTTTCGCCGACGGTCTGGCGTATTTTCGCTATTTCTTCTTCGATAAAGTGCGCCGCCGTCCAATCGCCGCTGCATTCGCAGACGATGAACAGGAAGTTCCGCAGGATCTCTTTCCCGAGCGGCGTATGCGAAACCTCCGGGTGAAACTGAACACAGTAGATCTGTTTTTCGTGGTTTTCGATCGCCGTAACCACATCGCCGGTCGTCGCGGTCTTGTGAAATCCCTCGGGCAATTCCGTGACGTGATCGCCGTGGCTCATCCAAACGTCCAGCTCGAACGGAAGCCCGTCAAAAACGGCCGTTTTGCCGCTTAGGACCTTTAGTTTTGCATGCCCGTATTCGCGCCGCGCGGCCGGGGCCGATTTGCCGCCCATATCGATCGCGACGAGCTGCATTCCGTAACAGATCCCCAGGATCGGAGCCTTTACCCGCTCATAAAATTCGGGCTTGAGCCGCGGCGCGTCCTCATCCGTGACGCTCGACGGCCCGCCCGACAGGATCACGCCCTTCGGCTTCATCGCGACAATATCGTCAACCGGCGTGTAAAACGGAAGTATCTCGCAATATACACCCTGTTCGCGTACGCGCCGCGCGATCAATTGGGTGTACTGCGAACCAAAATCGAGAATTAATATAAGTTCGTGATGCATCGGGAATGACCAAAATTCTAGTATATCTAGAATCTAGAGTCTTCCCCGATAATTCGCAAGTTTACCGCGTGTAAGGCGGAGCCGGATCAGCGAAACAGCGTATGCCAGCCCCATTAATTTCCTCTACTTTTTCGCCGTCGGCTGAGCCGGGAAAACGCTAAGGTCGTTGTTTAGCCGTACGATGTTACGTTCGATCCCGAGCACCGCGCCACTTGGCATCTTCTGCATCAGCTTCAGCATACCGTCCGACCCGAGCACGCGAGCGACCGGCGGGCCTTTTTCGATGTCGGCAAAGTTATCCGCCAAGGCGAGCGAGACATATTCGTTTGCGTCGCCGCCGAAGATCATCCGGTGCATCAAATATCCCGGAATGCCCGCCTGCTTTATAACCGGCAGCCATTCGTTCCGAATATAGTTCTCAAATTCGGCATCACGGTTTTGCGCAACTCGGATGTGGCTGACGACGGCCATTCTCGGCATCGAATTGGGGTTCGCCATAAAGCTCAAGTCGGGACGTGTCTCGACCGCGTATGAACGGACGTTCGTCACCATCTTGCTCGCTTTTGCAAAGAATGCGCCCGCACCGTCTTTGCCCAAACCTTTTTCGAGCGAGCTCGGGCCGTCATACTGCGACATTCGCTCGATCGGCTCGACGAAAATAATATCAAAAGCAGGGCCGAATGCGGCGGTCTGCCATACGGCGCTCTGTTTTCCAC
>JAEZIT010000061.1 GCA_023436495.1 Acidobacteriota bacterium | reverse complement strand
CCCGGGGGGGGCCCCCACCCCCCGCCCGGGGGCGCGGTCCGATAACCGCCTACTTCCTCTCCGTTCAAAAATCTCCCCGGTGAACGGTCCGCCGCGAATTCATCTATGCCGATCTCGGCCCCCGTGTGCATATTGAATCCCGGCTCTGAAAATGTCGGCGGCACATGGCAAACCGCACAGCTTGCGCCGCCGTTCCCTGTATTGAATATCTGTTTGCCGCGTGCGGCCGCTGCCGCGTCAAAACTTCCCGCGGGCGGTGTCGGCGCCGGTATCGCAAGCTGGTAGAACTGCAGCGCCGGCAGTTTCGAACTGACCAGGTCCTCCGTCGCCGCGACGTGCCCGGAACGATTCCTTGCCGCTACCGGATACCTCTCGGCGTCGTCCAGACGCGGGTCGAAGAATCGGCCGCTTCCGTGCATTTCCAGGTTAGCGACGAATGCATTCCAATACGGCACCGAACCAAATCCCGTGTACCCGTGATTGTTAATTCCCGCAAGCCCGTATGCCGGCGGGATCAGTGTGGACGCCGAACGCCCGTCCGGCCTGAAGGCCTTTCCGTCCAGGAACAGCAACGCGTCGAATCTTCCCGGCCCCCAACTTGCCAGCACAGCGCGGGTCGTCGCATCGTCCACGCCCAACAGCGCATTTACCGCCGACAGGTCCGGCGACAACCCGACGATCGCGCCGACGTTCAGGTCGCGGTTCGCCCATCCGTCCAGCCGTTTGCCTATGCCCGGAGCGAATGAATCGTCAACCTTCGAATGGCAGAGCGCACAGGTTATCCCGACCCGGCTCATGCTTCCGTTTTCATTGAATGTGCCCTTTACGCCGACGACCGCGTTCAGCTTCAATAGTGCAAGCGTCGTCGCCGGATCGTTAAGATCGACGTCGCCTCTTCGCAGCCTTTGCACTAGCTGCGGCGGCAATGCCTCTATATCTACCTTCAAGCCGACCGCAAGCGCCGTCGCGGGGCTGACACCCGGCCCGACCCCGCCGAAACGCTCGCCCTGTGTCGCCTGATGCAGCTTGATCGTGTCGCCCCAAAATGCTTCGTCACCGAATGTGTCGTAACGAAAGATCTGCCGTCCCTCGTCCATCATCGCGTCCGCGTTCGCGTCTATCTGCCGGTCAAATCGCGCATCGCGGGCATTATTCGATTGGTCCTGCCGCGCATCGCCCGTTGCGCTCGCATCGCCCGCTGCGCTGAAGTAAAGAAAAACAGCGCACGCCGCCGCAAACGCGAAAAACGATACAAGCTTTAGCACCTTGGCCGGTTTGCCCTGTGCTGCCCGCCTGACGGCCTCTTCATTGTCTTGCCCGCCTCGCGGATCGCCGTCCGCCGCCTGCCGATCTTTGTCGCTCATACTCTCCTCCGTTCGCCGATTTTTTCAGTCCCTCAACTTTTTGCCGAACCCGCCGCGCCGTCCGCCGGGACCGCTTCGTTCTTTGCGAACCGAGCTTCCCATTCGGCTATCTCGCGGTCCCTGTTCATTCCCGCCGCCGCCATTACCTTTCCGTCCTTTATATAGAGCGCGGTGAATTCCTGCGCCGCCGGATCGCCGTCGAACCTTATCTCGTCCCATTCGCGCGCGTGCCCGACGTAATTCAGCGTCGCGTCGAATTGCGTCGTCCAGAAAAATGGCACGGAATCGAACGCGAACAGCTGCCGCATCATATTCTTTGCCGCCGTGCGGCCCTGCTGTTCCGCTATCCGCCAATGTTCGATGCGGACCGGCGCGCCCGTTCGCGGGTCGGGATAATGCACGATGTCGCCCGCGGCGAACACATCGTCGGCCGCCTGCAGAAATTTATCCGTGATCAAACCGCCGTCCTTATGTTTTTCGAAGCCTTCCAGAAAATTCGTCGCCGGCATTACGCCTATCCCAACGACCGCCAGGTCCGCATCCACCTTTTCTCCGTTGCTGAGCACGATCCGCTGCACCGCGCCGTCCCCTTCGAAACCCGCAACGCCTTCCCCTAGCCGGAACCGCATGCCGTTCGATTCGTGCACGCTTTTGAACATCTGCCCGATCTCCTGCCCGAACACTCTCTCGAACGGCACCTTGTCCGGCGCGATCACCGTCACGGCCTTGCCGCGTTTCCTGAGGCTCGCTGCCGCTTCCATCGCTATAAAACTCGCGCCGATGACCGCAATATTCTTCGCCGCATCGGCCGCCGCGATGATGTCGTCCGCACTGTCAAAGCTCCGCAAAACAAAAACGTTCTTCAGGTCCGAACCCGGCACTTCCAATTTCCGGGGAACGCCGCCCGTAGCGATCAGCAGTTTGTCGTAAGCGAACTCCTCGCCGTTCTCGAACCTTATTTTTTTGCCGTCGCGGTCGACCGATACGGCATTCATTCCTGCCCGGACCTCGATCTCGAAATTCTTGTAAAAATCGTCCGGCCGCAGCGGCATCCATGCCGGTTCGGCATTTCCCTGCAAGTAATCCTTGCTGAGGTTCGGCCGGTCGTACGGCCTTCTTTCCTCTTTTGTGAACATCACGACGCGCCCCGAAAAACCCGTTTCGCGCAGCGTCTGTGCGGCGTAGTACGCGGCCGCGCCGCCGCCGATGATCGCGAATTTCCGCTCGTCCGGCCGTTCGTCCCTGTTCCATTCCGGTTCGCGGCGGTCCGGCATTCCAGCATCGACGTCCACGAAGATCTCATCGCCTTCGATCCGCAGCGGATATTTCTGCAGGTGGTCGAACGCCGGCGGCTCGAGCACCTCGCCTGTCGCCGCACTGAAACATGCATGGTGCCACGGGCATATAATGCGGTCGCCATCGAGATAACCGTCTGCCAGCGGCGCTCCGTAATGCGTGCAGTGCGCCGCGACCGCGTGGCATTCGCCGTTCACCCGCGCGATCACGATCGGCGTTTCGCCCGCCGACACCTGTTTCATTTCGCCGTCTTTTATCTCAGACAGCCTGCATACCGCAGCTTGTTCTTTGCTCATACAGTTCCTCCGGCAGATCGATCATGTGCCCCATCTGTTCGCGTTTTGTCCGCAGATATCGGGCCGCCTGTTTATGGAATTTCAATGCGGGCGATACGACCTCGGTCAATATCAGCCCGCTCGACCGTACCGCTTCGATCTTTTCGGGATTGTTCGTGATCAGCCTGACCCGCGATAGCCCGAGGTCACGCAGGATCTCTGAACACTGTTCATAACGGCGGAGGTCCGCCGCCAGGCCCAGCCGTTCATTCGCTTCGATCGTGTCCGCTCCGCCGTCCTGCAGGCTGTAAGCGCGTATCTTGTTCAGGATGCCGATGCCGCGGCCTTCCTGCATCTGATACACGATCGCTCCGCGGCCTTCGTCCGCGATCAGCCTCATTGCCGCTTTCAGCTGTTGGCCGCAATCGCATTTGACCGAACTGAACACGTCGCCCGTCAGGCATTGCGAATGAATGCGGGCCAGCGCCGGACGCCCGCCCCGCAGGTCGCCGCGTACCAGCGCCACAAATTCTTCACCGGATGTCAGCGACCTGTAACCGGCGATCCGAAATTCGCCGTAAATGGTCGGAAGCTTCGCATCGGCGATCCGCTCGACCGTCCGCTTGTTCGTTATAAAGCTCATAAAAATATCGTTATCCGCCGCGATTATTCGTCAAACTTCTCGCTCAGCCGTCCCAAAGCCAACGCACCCAGCGCCAGGCCAAGGTCGCGCAAAGCAACATCAAAATATCCCGGGATCATAAGCAGGTTGATGATTATAAGGACCAGCCACGCCGCAACGACGTATGCGAAGATCTTCGGCTTAAGGAACACGCCGATGCCGGCGACGATCTCGATCACGCCGACGATGTACATGAACTGATGGCCCGCGCCGCCGAGCATTCTGTTGACGAACGACGGCAGGTATTGGTCCCAGTTCACGAGCAGGTTTAGGTATTTGTCGACGCCGGCGATTATCGGCGCCACTGTGAAACCGACCCTCAGTATCCAGAACGCCTGTACCGCCGGATTCGATAAAGATTCGTCCGCGGCCCGGTCCCGCGTGATAACTCCTTCGTTATTTAGTACGGATTCCATTGATCTTTCCTCCAATTTTCTAAATATTCAGGCAGCAAATGTTGTCTGTAGGCCCATCCTATGGCAATACTTATAATAAGTCAAGATATTTTTTGATTTATTGTAAATAAGAAAAAGATTGTAGTAATATCTATTGCTGGCAGGTGGTATATGAAAGCGGGAAATTACGACAAGAGATTTTTTGAAAGCACACGCGGGCGGATCGTAACGCTGCTGCGAAACGGTAGCCTGACTGTAAATGACCTGGCGTCGGACCTCGGGTTGACCGACAACGCCGTGCGCGCCCATTTGCTGTCGCTGGAACGCGACGGCATCGTCGCGCAGGCCGGCATGGTCAAGGGATTTCGCAAGCCGCACTATTCCTACGCCCTCACGGACGAAGCGCGAGGCCTGTTCCCCGCGGCGTACGATTCGCTGTTCAACCAGCTCCTCGGCGTGATCAAGGGACGTATGGTCGGGGCGGTCGTCAAGGACATTTTGACCGAGGTCGGCCGCAAGCTCGGGCGTCTGCGCGGGCCGCGAGAGAAGAGTTTCGACGACCGGCTTGCCGGAGCGCTCGAAGCGATCGGAGAGCTCGGCGGTGCGGCGAAGGTCGAGCGGGAAAATTCTCACGTACGGCTCAAGAGCGAAGGCTGCCCGTTCGCCGAAGCCGTCGCCGAACATCCGGAGGTCTGCAAGGTGACCGAGGCGATGCTTTCAGAAATGGTCGGCGCCCCGGTCCTCGAAACTTGTGACCGGACCGGTTCACCGCGCTGCGCGTTCGAGATCGACGGCTCCGGCGGATCTGCCTGACATCGACGCCGTTTTAGAGATCACGGGTTTCACCCGAATCATCGGGATCGTGGGGATCGCCGCCATTCTCGCTGTCATCGAGATCGTCGGGATCATCGGGCTCATCGGGGTTATAGGTTTCGTATCCGTGAGCATCGTCATAATAGTAACTTCCCGCTTCCCCGCGCTCTGAATTCGGACGGCTGCGCCCCGATCCGCACGCAATGTCACTATTCGGGGTTTCCGTGTCATCATTGGCGCTTTTCGTGTCACTAATGGCGTTCTCTTGGTCATCAGGCTTCGTTTCCTGCATAATTCATTTATAATCGTTTTAACACCTGTTTCCAAGCGACATCTATGAGGACAAAACAATATCTACTCGCCTTCGGGCTCGTCGTAAGTACTGTATTTTCAACGTATTTCGCCACCCATTCGACCGCCCAGCAGGCTGCGCAGCCCGCTCCGGCAACCGCCGACCTGGAATATCAGGCCGGCGCGATACTCTACCAGCAGAAAGCCGCGGAATATCGGGCCCTCGCCTACCAGGCATTCAATCTGGCCCGGCTCCGTCTCGACCAAGACCTCGATAAAAAGGCCGTCAAACGCCTGCCCAAGGCAGAACGAAAACGCCCCCGCGCCATCGTCGTCGACATCGACGAAACGGTCCTCGACAATTCGCCCGCTAACGCCTACGCCGTAAAAAACCGTATCCCCTTTAATCTCAAGGATTGGTACGCCTGGGGCGAGATGCGAAAGGCCAAGCCGGTCCCCGGCGCCGTCGACTTTCTTAACTACGCCGTCTCAAAAGGCGTCAAGATCTTTTACATCTCAAATCGTGACGAAGTACAGAAACAGGCCACGATCGATAACCTGAAAGCCGTTGGATTTAATGACGTTACGGACGCGAGCGTCATGCTCCGCACGTCGGGTTCAGGCAAGGAACCCCGCCGCGACGCCGTCGCAAAGGATTACCGGATCGTAATGTTAATGGGCGACAATCTCGACGATTTTTCGGACGTTTTCGAACGGAAATCCATCGCCGACCGCTTCGCTGAAACCGATAAAGCCCAGCAATTATGGGGCCGCCGCTTCATTATGCTGCCCAACGCGATGTACGGTACATGGGAAAGCGCGATCTACGAATATGGCCGCCTGACCGAACCCGAAAAGGCCGCTGCCCGGGCCCGTGCGTTGGAACTTCCGTAAGCCTAAACCCTTTAGTTGCACCAATAGTAGAAAATGACCGGTAAATTTAAAGTCCCTGCACTATTTCTCATTCTGTCCGCACTATTCGCGGCTTCAGTTTGGCCGCAAACCCTTTCTGTACAACAGATAATGGCAGAGCCTTCGATCGCCGGAATGCGCCCCGAAGGCGAAAAGCTGTCGCCCGACGGAAAGCACGTCATATACCTTTGGAATGCGGAGGGAAAGGTGCCCGCGGATCTATACATCGTGCCAACCACAGGCGGCCAACCGCGAAAGCTGTTGAGCCCGAAAGACTTACCCGCTCCAACACGCCCTCCGGAAAAGGAAAACAAACTGGATTACGGCCTCGTCCTCCGCGACGATTTCGTAAGATCGCGCGAGAATCAATTCGGCAATTTCGAATGGTCGCCGGATTCGAAAAAACTCGTATTCTCTTATTCCGGAGATATTTACACGCTCACTATCGGCGAAGCGGCACCTCGCCGCTACACGAAAACCCAGGCTCCGGAAACCGGTGCAAGATTTATCGATAACAACCGCATTCTGTATCAGCAGGCCGGCCATTTATTTGTTCTCGACACCGAAAATACGCTGATCACACAGATCTCGAAAGAGGCAAACCCGCAGAATTTCATATCGGTTTTTAACGCCACGCCCAATAAAACAGGCACTCTGGTGGCGTATATCGTCTCCGACAGCTCAAAGCAAAAGCCCCTCGTCGTACCGAATTACCTCGATGAATTCACGGCTGCGCCGAGCGTCCGCCGCGGCTGGAGCGAGCAGAAGATCCTCGTCGTTACGGCCGACGGCAGCCGCGACACGCCGGCCGAGATAAAATTGCCTAAACCCGAAGGGGTCAGCAGTTTACGCCGAATAGTGTGGGCGTCCGACAACCGCAGCCTGATCGTCGACCGCAATGATCGGGACACGAAACGCCGGCAGATCTACTACATCCGCAACGTTGGCGAAAAGAACGAACAAACGATCCTGGTCACCGAGGAAACCGATGACAAATGGATCGGCCAGCCGGCGATCATCGTTGAGCCGAACCCGCAAACGCCGTCGCAACTTATATTTAGCTCCGAACGCGACGGCTTTAACCATCTCTACCTGACTGACGTTGAAAGTACCGGCAAAGCTTCGACATCTCAATTGACCAAAGGAAACTGGCAGGTCGAATGGGCAAAGTGGATGAACGGCGAGAAGCTTGTTTATATGTCAACAGAGGACGGCTATCGCACAAGGACATTCCGGCACTTTGATATTACGAATCGACAGACCTCTAAGTTCTTTGCTGACAACGGATCCGAGCGCATGATAACAGGCCCGCAAATCGCCGAGAGCAGCGATCCGTGGATGATCTTTGAAGCGTCCCGCTGGAACGAACCCGGCGAATTATTTGCCGTTCGAGCGCACTGTTCGGGCGATTGCCCTCAAGTGCGTGCGCCGCAAAGGCTTACTAACACAACACCGGATTCGTTCACGGCTCAGAAGTGGACCGAGCCTAGGTTTATCGAGATCGCCGCTCGTGACGGCAAGAAAATACCTGCAAAGATATATCTTCCAAACGGCCATAATCCGCCGTCAAAGACTAAATATCCGATGGTAGTGTTCGTCCACGGGGCCGGTTATCTGCAGAACGTTATCAATGGCTGGAACAACTATTACCGTGAATTCATGTTCAACGATATGCTTGCAAAACAAGGGTTTATCGTCCTGGACATAGATTATCGCGGCTCTGCGGGCCTGGGCCGTGACTGGCGGACCGATGTTCATGACTTCCTTGGCGGCAAGGACATGGACGACCATGTCGACGCGATCGATTTCATGGTAGCGAATTACGCTGTAAACCCAACCAAAGTGGGCGTTTACGGCGGCAGCTACGGCGGATTCATGGCAGGCATGCTGGCGATGCGAGCTCCGGACAAGGTTGCCGCCGCTGCCGCGTTGCGGCCGGTGTTCGATTGGAAGAATTACTATGCGTCCTCGCCGGGCTACACCGCCCAGCGGCTCGGGTTCCCGGACAAGAATCCGGAGGCCTATAAACGCAGTTCGCCAATAACTTATGCCGATAAACTAGAACGGCCGCTGCTGATACTGCACGGAATGGCGGATGATAATGTACACGTTCAGGATTCAGTTCAGCTGATCGAGAAATTGATCCGCTTAGGCAAAACTCAGTATTTTGAGGCGATGCTCTATCCGGTTGAAAACCATGGGTTTGTTCGCCCTTCAAGTTGGACGGACGAGTATCAAAGGATCTTGTCGTTCTTCGAAAAGCACCTGAAATAAGGGTATATCGAAGAGGCGGCTGTGGCCGAAATTGTTATAGAATAGAAATGACTTATCCGCGTCGAAGCCTGTAAGCACACCGGGCTTTTCGGCGAATGTGACTTCCTTTTTATGCGTATATTGATCACCGGCGGAGCCGGATTCATCGGCTCGCATCTTTGCGAACGGCTGCTTTCGGAAGGCAACGAAGTTATCTGTCTGGATAATTTCTTTACGGGCCGCAAATCCAATATCGCTCATCTTATGGACGACCATCGCTTTGAATTGGTCCGGCACGATGTGACCGAGCCGATCCTTCTTGAGGTCGACCAGGTGTACAATTTGGCCTGTCCCGCATCGCCCATTCATTATCAATACAATCCCATAAAGACTGTAAAGACGAATGTTATGGGCATGATCAACATGCTCGGGCTGGCAAAACGCGTCAAGGCACGGATCCTGCAGGCATCGACTTCCGAAGTATATGGCGACCCGGTCGTTCATCCTCAGACGGAAGATTACTGGGGCAATGTCAACTGCATTGGACCGCGGAGCTGCTATGACGAAGGAAAACGCGTTGCGGAAACGCTGATGATGGATTACCATCGGCAAGGCCACGTTGATATCCGCATCGTCCGTATTTTCAATACTTACGGTGAGCGAATGCT
>JAEZIT010000111.1 GCA_023436495.1 Acidobacteriota bacterium | reverse complement strand
GCGTGGAAGATCGCGCCGGCGCTGGTAGCGGGCAACACCGTCGTGCTGAAACCCGCGACGCTGACGCCGGCGACGGCGGTCAGGCTGGTGGAAATATTTACGGAGGCCGGGGTGCCGCCCGGCGTTTTGAACCTTGTGCTCGGAAGCGGTTCGGAAGCCGGCGACGCGATCGTCGATCATCCGGCCGTGAGAGCCGTATCGTTCACCGGTTCGAACGAGGTCGGGATCGCCCTGTACCAAAAAGCCGCGGCACGAGGAATTCCAGTACAGGCCGAGATGGGCGGAAAAAACCCGGTCGTCGTACTGGAAGACGCTGATATGGACCTGGCGGTGGAATCGGCGGCGCAGGGCGCGTTCGGGTCGACCGGACAGCGCTGCACGGCGACCTCGCGTGCGGTGGTCGTGGACCGGATAGCGGATGAATTCGTGGAAAAGATCGTGGCAAAAGCTCGCGGGATCGTCCTGGGCGACGGTTCGGACCCGCGGTCGGCAGTCGGGCCGTCCGTTGACGAGAAACAGTTCAGAACGGTCCTGAAATATATCGATATCGGGCGTGAGGACGGCGCGGAATTGCTCTGCGGCGGGAAACGTGCGGAAGGCGACGGCCTTGAGAACGGATATTTTATCGAGCCGACCGTATTCGACCGCGTAACGCCGGACATGCGCATCGCTCGGGAGGAAATATTCGGGCCAGTGCTTTCGGTGCTGCGCGTAAAGGATTTCGATGAGGCGATGGCCGTCGCGAACGACAGCGAATATGGCTTGTCATCGTCGATCTTCACGAACGACGCAAATTATATCTACCGCTTTATCGACGAGATAGAAACCGGCATGACGCACATCAATTCGCCGACAACCGGCGGCGAAGCCCACATCCCGTTCGGCGGGATAAAAGCCACCGGCATCGGGGCGAGAGAGCAGGGTTCGACTTCGCTGGATTTTTATACGGAGCTGAAGGTCGTGTATGTCGATTATACGGGGCGGAAGCGTGAGGGGAACCTATACTAAATGAAGATCGACCTTAACGGCTTCGCATTACAGGGGCCGTTTTCTCACTTGCTCGGTAACCTGTGACAACAAACCTATGGACGCTGAAACCCTAGTGCCGTCGACGGCCTCCGGGAGATCGATATTGATGCGGCAGGCGATATTCTTCGGGTTCCTCGCCGCCATCATCGCCGCAGCGCTGATAAGGTCAGCCATAACGACCGGTCTGGACAGTTTTACCTACGACGAGGCCTACCACGTCGGGGCCGGCGTTTCCTACGCAAAGACCGGCGATTTCCGGCTCAATCCGGAACATCCCCCGCTTGTAAAATTATGGACCGGGGCATATGTTTCTATGCTCGGGTACAACATGTCACCGTTCCGCGCGCTAGCGGACAAGGTTGACGAGCGTGCTTTCGTCGAGAACGATGTTTACAACCTCAACGATCACGACGTGATCCAGAACCGGGCCCGGACGGCGATGTTCGCGTTGAACGCAATTCTGCTTTTTGGGTTCGCACTCGCCGTTCGCAGCCTGTTCGGCGAAATAATGGCGCTCGCGGTTGCGGCGTTCTTTGCGATCGATCCGACGGTGGCGGCCCACATGCCGGTCGTTATGACGGATCTGCCGGTGGCGCTGCTGGCGGGAACTTCGGTTCTTCTGGCAGTCCGGGCTTTTCAGAGCTGGAAACCGATAGACCTTGCTCTCGCGGCGTTTGCGGCGGGATTGGCGCTCAGCGCAAAACACTCGGCTGTTATTATGCTTATCGCGGTTAGTGCGATCGGCGTCTTCTATGTATTTTCACGGGCGCGAGGGCCGGGATCCGTTGGCCGGGTTCGACGAGCAGCATCGGTCGCGGCGGTTCTCGCCGGCTCGGTCTTTATTCTGTGGGGAACATACTACTTTCATTATTACGAAAGCCCGGCAACCACCGATGATCAATTCAATCGGCCGCTGTCAGCCAAGATCAGCGATGTGAAATCTCCCGTTTACCGCGCCGGGTTGAACGTAATGTATCGGGGTTACCTGTTCCCGCGCTCATACACTTGGGGAATGGCCGATACGATCCGGGCGGGAGCGGAGGGCCGCGTGGGCGATTCACTGGTTTTCGGCCAGCTCTATTATGGAACTGCTCCCTGGTTTTTTGCGCCCATAATGATCGCGGTAAAGCTTCCGCTCGGGATGCTGGCATTGGTCGTGGTCGGCGGGATCATCGTCATTATGAGGCGGGTGCCGAATTCATTTTTGGCGCCGATCGCGGGCCTGACGGTGTTTTCCGGGATTCTGCTTTACTTTTTTATCAAAGGATCCAGCTATGGAGGGATCAGACATTTGCTGCCGATCTATCCGCTCCTGGCAATTTGTGCGGCGTCGGTAGTTTTTCTGGCGGCCACTAAGAGATCGGTTGCTCTTTGCACGTTGGCGGCAGTGTGCCTGGCGGCATCGCTCGTTCTGGCGGTCCCGGTGATGAGGCCGTGGGAGTATTTCAATGAGATCGCCGGCGGCACAGCGAACGCCCACCGCCTGTTTGACGACGAAGGCGTCGATCTTTACCAGCGGGGCAATGAATTGCGTACGTATTACCATGATGAATTGAAACCGGAAGGTATCATCCCTTACGTGTTCTATCTAATGCCGGACGTAAATGACCCTGCGAAGACGATCGACGTGGTTCGCGCCAGCGGTGAACGAGATCGCGGAAAATGGGACGGCCCGACGGCCACGGGTACGTTTATAATAGGTGCGAACGAAATGGCGCCGGCGTTCGTCTGGGACAAAAAGATGTTTCGGGACGCGGAACCCATAAAGCGGTTTGGTAATTTATTCGTTTACCGCGGGACATTCGATATCCGCCCTCTGCGGGCCCAGGGGCTCGCTTATCGGGCGGCATTTCAAATTTACGGCCCTGAGCCAGATATTGAAAGGGCGATCGAGATGCTATCGGAATCGTATGCGCTGGACCCAAAAGCTTTCTCCGTTGCACTCGAACTGGGAAACCAATATCTTAAGCTCGGGAATCGAGAGGCGGCGCTCGGTGCTTATGAATCCGCACTGAATAATACGCCCGATGGAGATTCCAATGCAGCGCTGATAGCGGAACAAATAGAGCGATTGAAGCGGGACCCGATCGAAAATATTCAGCCGCTGCGAAATCCCGCGTTGGAGTGAGGTGTTCCGGATAATTAGAATATGAATACACAAGAACAACGATCGACCGTTTCCGATGCGGTTCGCAAGCACAAAGAATTTCTATTTCCCGCCGTCGCGACATATTACGAAGAGCCGATCGCGCTGGTGAAAGGCGAGGGCGAATATGTTTGGGACGACCGGGGCAATCGTTATCTGGATTGTTTCGGGGGCGTGCTGACCGTGAGCGTGGGGCACGCAAACCCGAAGGTGAATGCGGCGGTTATCGAGCAGATCGGGAAGATCCAGCATACATCGACGCTTTACGCGAATCAGCCTGAGTCGGACCTTGCGGAAAAGCTGGCGGAGATCTCGCCGGGCGATCTGAAAAAGTCGTTCTTTACGAGCAGCGGGACCGAGGCGGACGACACGGCGATCATGGCGGCGAAGCTCGCGACGGGCCGGCAGGAGATCGTCGTGCTGCGGCACAGTTATTCGGGGCGTTCGGCGACGGCGCTATCGGCGGTCGGGCATTCGAATTGGCGGCCGCTCGCGTCACAGGTCGCGGGGATCGTTCATGCGATGGCGCCGTATTGTTATCGCTGTCCGTTCAAGATGACGCCGGAAAATTGCGGAGCGGCGTGCGCGAACGACGTGAAGGACGTGATCGAAACCGCTACGACCGGCGAGATCGCGGCTTTTATGGCCGAGCCGATCCTGGGCGTCGGCGGGTTTATCGTGCCGCCCGCGGGATATTTCGAACGCGTGGAAGAGATCGTGCGAAAGCATGGCGGGCTTATGATCGCGGACGAAGTGCAGACCGCTTGGGGCCGGACCGGCGATAAGTGGTTCGGAATCGAGCATTGGAAGGTGAAACCGGACATTATTACTTCGGCCAAAGGAATGGGCAACGGCGTGCCGATCGGATGGACGATCGCGACGCCGGAGGTCGCCGATAAATTCCCGGGCCTGACGTTCGCGACATTCGGCGGAAATCCCGTGTCGATGGCGGCGGGGCTCGCGGTAATTAAACTGATCGAAGAGGACGACCTGCGGACGAATGCCCGCGTCGTCGGCGAATACTTTCGCGGGCGGCTGGAAGAACTGAAGGACAAACATCCGATCATCGGCGATGTCCGCGGAATGGGCCTGATGCAGGGGATCGAACTCGTAAAAGATCGTGATACAAAAGAACCTGCTCCGGAAGCGGTGCTGAAAGTCTTCGAAGAAACAAAACGACAGGGCGTGCTGATCGGCAAAGGCGGACTGTACGGAAATGTCATCCGGACCGGAATGATGCTTAATTCGACGAAGGACAACGTCGACCAATTAATCAAGGCTCTAGATGCAGGTTTTGCATTATGTTAAAATGACTTACGAATTTAAGCGTTTCACGCGTCGACAAACGACAGCCATCGTGAGGCGCCTGTTTGCAGCCCCGACGGCCTCAAGACCGGCCGCATCATGGTCAAAGACGAAGACGCACTGCCCCACCGCCGCCGGGGACATGCAGGCCTTCTGGTACAACGTCACCAAAGCCGGCGAGGTCACGTACGGCCCAACAGTCGTCGGCAATCTCGTCCAGCTCACAAGAAATGGAAATAGTGCGGCCTAGTTCTAAGTTGGGTGAAGGGTGAGTGTTACGAAAACTGGACCGACGCCGTGCAATCTCGTCGGACTGACGCGAGTGGAGAAAGCTATGTTTGGTTTGTTTAAGAGTAAACCTAATCCAGACGATATTTTTGCGGAAGGCCCATGGCAGATTGCGCAGGGCGATTCGGGCGGGAATCCGATCATCGTACGCGCGAACACTCATCTTAAGGCTTTTGCTGGTCATACAAAGCTGACGGTAAAGATTGGCTTCGCGGTGCCGCTGAACTCGCCGAATGAAGGAGGTTTACCGGAGCCCGGCGAAAATCGAATCTTGGACGGGATTGAAGACACGATTGCACACGAACTGACGCGAAACGGGGAAGCTGTTCAGGCTTTGTCGATAACGACCGGAACATTCAAGGAATTTGTGTTTTATGCCAAGCCCGGCCTTGATATCAAGTCTCTTCACGAGAAACTGATGAGCGAGATCACGACGCACGAGGTTCAGTGTTACGCGGAGATGGAGCCGGACTGGGCGACATTTAAAGAGTTTGCGAACTAGAATCCCACGAAGTTAATCACGAAGCCCGAAAAGTTCCTCACGAAGAGCAAAAAGATCGAGACGAAGCGTAAAAAGTGCCTCACGAAGGCCGAAAAGTTTGAGTCGAAGCCTGAAGAGTTCCGTTCGAAGCCCGAAAAGTTGGAGTCGAAGGGCAAAAACGTCGAGTTTACCCGACAAAATTGCCATTCGAAGCCATAAAAGCCTCAGTTGTAGGCCTGTTCTTATCTCCCGAAGGGCAATTAGCCACGTCCTTCAGGACGTGGAAACGTAACGCAGATATTTGCAGAGGGCGTTTTAACGTCCTTTCAATAGACGCAAAGCACGAAATGTCCGACAGCGTATACTCCGAGATCAACTTCCACATCACTTGGCACACAAAAGCCAGTTTGCCAATGATCACGCCCCGTATCGAAGACCGGCTCTTTCACTATCTAACGCACAAGATCATTGAGACGCCCGGCGCCTATCTTCACGCGATCGGCGGTATAGCGACACACGTGCACATCGGTGTCAGCATTGAGCCGAATATTCTTGTATCCGACCGGATCGGTAAACGCCCTATGAATCATTATCCGGCCCCTGACCACGCCCTGAAGGGCGTGGCTAATTGCCGCGAAACGCGGTACGGCATAGCCGACGCCTTCGAAGCGACCTTCGCCACGACGGCCTCCGCCGAGCACGTCTCCGCCACCGCTGAGACCGCCTCAAAGATCCGCCAAATGAACGTCTCCGTCCGCACCCTCGACGGCATCGTCAAAAACAGATACTCCAATAACCCCGGCAAACTCGCCGCCTGGATCTCGGCCAGCCACGTTGAGAAAGCACCGAAGAAAATAGTAACGCCGTGATGAAGAAGGCTGCCATTGCCATTTTGGTGTGCGTCATGTTGGTTATCGCGATTGGCGCGGGCGTCCTGTTTCAGAGACGGGCAGATGCAACGGTTGCTTGCATACCTCTCGACGGTGGAATCCGACCGCGAAGCTATTGCGTAATGAATCCGTTTCGAGATCGCTCAGCGGAGTTAAATGCCGAAAGCGTGCTGGGTGAACTCAAGAGTGGGAACACTTCCGCCTTGCTCCCCTACCTTCCTGACCTCGATGACGGCCAACGGGAGAGACATCTGTCGAACGAGAGTGTGTATCGGATAGTATCTTGGCGAATCGGTGGGATAGAAGTAAGTGACCAGCTTAGTATTAAATACTGGGTTTCGCGGAGTAATTATCCGGGTGGTGAAGAAGAGGCTACATTCTACTTTTCTCGAAGCGGTGATCAATGGAAATTGGATTCCTACAATGCCATCTACTAGGTAACTTATGAAACCCAGCATAAAACGGATCATCCTTCGCATTGTTCATCTTGTCGCCGGCATACCGGTGCTTGGATACGTTTATCAGCCTGTGGCGGAGGCGGCTGAGTACCCGCGGTTCACGCAGGTCGCCTTTATCCCGGTCGCGATCCTGACCGGCTACTGGACGTACATCGGCCTCGTCTGGGCCGCGGTTGGAGGGAGATAATGAAAACACTCATAAAAAACGGACGGATCGTCACCGCCGTGGACGATTATACGGCGGACATTTTCATTGAAAACGGAACGGTAGCCGTTATCGGCAGAACGCTCGACATGGAAGCGGATACGGTAATCGATGCCACAGGCAAGATCGTGATCCCCGGCGGGATCGATCCGCATACGCATATGGAGCTGCCGTTCGGCGGTACGCAGTCGAGCGACGATTTCTTTACGGGTACGCGCGCGGCGGCGTTCGGCGGGACGACTACGATCATCGATTTCGCCGTGCAAAACAAAGGCGAATCGCTGATCCAGGGCGTCGATAATTGGCACAAGAAGGCGGAAGGGAAATGCGCGATCGATTACGGATTTCACCTGATCACGACCGAATTCGAAGACAAGCACACCGAAGAGATGTACACCGTCATGGACGAGGGCATTACGAGCTTTAAGCTGTTCATGGCATATCCCGGCGTATTTCTGGCGGACGATGCGACCATCTTCCGGGCGATGTCGGCCGCGGGAGCGCGCGGCGGACTTATCTGCATGCATGCGGAGAACGGCATCGTCATTAACGAGATAATAAAGCGGTTCATCGCCGATGGCCGCACGGCTCCGAAATATCACGCGTTGACGCGTCCGACGATTGCCGAAGCGGAAGGCGTTCATCGCGCCATCGCCATTGCGGAAATGGCGGAATCGCCGGTTTACATCGTGCATTTAAGCTGCAAGGACGCTCTAGATCAGGTGCGGCAGGCACGCGACCGCGGTATTCCGGCGTTTGCCGAAACGTGCCCGCAGTATCTTTTTCATTCGATCGA
>JAEZIT010000088.1 GCA_023436495.1 Acidobacteriota bacterium | reverse complement strand
GCGATCGACCGTTCACGCGACATGTACAACAAACGCGTGCAGCCGCCGGTCGCCTCGAAATTCGATTACTTCCACTACGAACTGGTCAGCACGCTGGCCGAAGGCGATGAGAATCGGCTGGGTGGCGGATACCCGGGAGCGTCGATATAGGCGTACTGCCTTCGATCGGAAAAATGCGTTATTGAGGCGGAGCGATCCGCCTCTTTTTTATTTACGGCTTGTCCGGCGCGGACGGAACGATGACGGTTCTTTCGGAATCGAGCACCGGACGGGTTGCGGGCGGGTTGTCCGGCGAAGTATGCAGGTGGACGACCTTCCAGTCTTTTCCAATGAGGCGAAAGACCAGGGTCATTCGACCAGAGGCGCTTTCCAGCTTTCCGTCAAATTCCTGCGATTGCTTCCATTTACATGTAACATACGCAGCCGACGGCCCGAGCATCTCGACCCGAAGGCCGGTGATATCGAGAGTGACATTTTTGGTTTTGCCGTAGAGCGATTCACGGTTTGCCTTCATATTCTCCCACCCGATCGTGGCCGAACCGTTGTTGTTGAAGAAAAGAATCCGGTCGCTCTTGTCGTAAACGCCCATCACCTTTTCCGCGTCGACCTGCCGTATACCGTCCATAAGCCTTTCGAAAGCGTCGCGGACGCCCTTTGCCGAATCAGGCTTTGCGTTCGCTTTCTGGCCAAAGGCGGAGACCGCGAAAGCGGCGATCGCCATGAGAATAACTGCAAATTTTTTCATTTTATAAGTCCTCTTTCTAAAGCAAATTCGTTAAAGAGAGTTTATAATCTCGAAACTTGCAGTTGCAACCATCGATACTTGCCGAATCAACATTATGACCAAAACATTCAAATGTGCCTCGTGCGCGGCGCCACTGGAATTCGAAGGCGAAATGACCCAGAAATGCGGATTCTGCGGCAGCACCGTGATCGCTCCCTCCGAAATGTTCCGCGGCTCGCGGGCGGTTGATCCATCGTCGCTGACCGGCAGGGCGCGAAAAATCGCGGAAATTCGTTCGCTGATCGTTCAGGGACGCAAGATGGAAGCGATAAAGGAGTTTCGCGAAGCGTTCGGCGTCGGCTTGAATGAAGCCAAGGATGCTGTGGACGCCATCGAACGCGGCGAAGGCCTCGATATTTCCGGAGTTCAGGTTAGGTCCGTGCATCTGCACTCCGGTCCGGAAACGGCGGCGGCAGTGAAAAAGGCTGGTATGGCAGTGGGCGGGTCGGTCCTTGCTGGGATCGCCGCGTTCATCGTGGTTGTCCTCGGTTTTGTCGCCGCGGTAATTGTCTTCACATTGACAGTCGATCGTGCTGAAGTCTCTGCACAGCCCGATTCAAAGCCGGTTGAAGCTCCGCGCGGCCTGAAAAATTCGCGGTCGGCCGGCGGCGAGAATGACGGCCTGACAGAAGAATTATTCCGGATAGGCGGCGAAGGCACGGGAGCCGGAAAATTCACCGACAACCGCCATGTCGCCGTCGATGCCGAAGGCCGTATCTATAGTGCCGATTACACCGGCGGCCGCATGCAGGTTTTCGATGCCGCCGGCAAATTCCTGACGCAATGGACGGTTCCCGGCGAGCCATACGTTTACGATCTCGCGGCCGACCGTAAGAACCGTCTCTATTTCGCGGGCAGCAAAGGGATAATGCTGTTCGAAGGCGAGACCGGAAAATTGCTTGCCCGGACGCCAGGCAACGCCGATCCACGCGCGATGGCCTTAACCCTCGATGGCCGGGTCATTACGGCTGAAGGTAAATGGATCGTCGAATACGATTCCGAGCTTAAGCGGTTGAACGAATTCAAGAAAGCTTCCGAGGACGCGAGTTCCACATTCGGGTTTTCTGAGCTTGCCGTTGACGGCAACGGCGTTATTTACGCGGTCGATCGGACCGCCCGCGACATATGCAAATTTTCACGCGATGGGAAATTTCTCAATCGCATCCCGACCGGCTCGCGTCACCCAAACGACATCGCGATCGATCCAAAAGGCCGTATATTTCTATCGGAAACGAGCAATATCAAGGTGATCGACACAGAGGGTAAGGAATTGCATAACCTGAAAGCCCGGCAGGCTTTTGAGATGGCGTTCAACGACGCAGGCGAGCTTTTCGTTGCTTCGCGGCCCGAAGTTCTCCGACTTAAACTCAATTTCTAGGCTCGTAAATATACCATATGGTATTGTCTGCCCGAGCGCTTGCACGAATTGCGCGATGAGTGAGGGTATGTGAACGTGCCCGGGTCCGGAAAATATTGGAAATCGTACGATTTTGAGACTTTGGGAACGTAAGTTGCTGTAAGCGCAATTAAAAGTTGAGTTACACGAAAAATTCAACTTCTCACCCATGATTTTGGACATCTTTTGAGGAGGGAATCGTATGTATTCCGCTATTAAGGCCTTTTTGGCAGCTTTTTTGGTTCTGCCGTTCCTCTGGGTTGGAAGTGCCTCCGCGGTCGTGATCGATGACGAGATCCCGGAAGTGACCGCACGCGTTGCCCGTATCAGTTTTCTGAATGGCAAAGCACAGGTCCGGCGTTCGGGCAGCACGGAATGGGAACGTGCCGCCTTAAACCTTCCCTTGGTCGAAGGCGACGAGATCGCGACCGACCCGGACACCCGTATCGAACTTCAGTTCAACAGTACCGCCTATCTTCGCCTCGAGGAAAACTCGTACCTTCGGATCACGACGCTCCGTGACGAGGGCATAGCTCTAAGTCTTCCGGAGGGCACGCTCAGCCTGCGTGTTTGGGAATTTAACAAGGACAGGTCATTCATCGAAATAGATGCGCCGAAGACAACGTTGGCGGTTCAGGAAGCCGGAACTTACCGCATCGACGCCGGCAAGCCCGGTGACCTCGAAATTCGAATGAGTGTCATCGAAGGCGGTGAGGCCCGGATTTATTCCGAGACCGCTGGATTTACGCTCAAGAACGGCCGCAGTGCCCGTATCATCATTGACGGCGCATACGCCGGTGAATGGGACACTGCCGAAGCCGCCGGTTACGCGGATGAATTCGACCGGTGGACGTCGGAGCGCGACGAAGCGATCGCGAAACAGCTAAAGAACGCCTATTATGACCGCTACTACGACCGTGACGTTTACGGCGCTGAAGAACTGAACGATCACGGCGACTGGATCTACACGCGCGATTACGGCTATGTATGGCGGCCTCATTCGTCGGCGACGAGTGTCTATGCGGATTGGTCGCCGTACCGCTACGGCCATTGGCGATGGGTACCGCCGTACGGATGGACATGGGTCAACGACGAACCTTGGGGATGGGCGACGTATCATCACGGCCGCTGGGTATGGATGAACGGTTATTGGGCATGGACACCATACGGATATTATCGCTACAGCCGCAGTTGGTGGCAGCCGGCCCTGGTCGTTATCGGCACTTGGGGCGGCAACGTCTGCTGGTATCCGCTCGGGTATAACGCGCGTTATTACGATTACAACCGGCATAACCGGCGCAATCGAAACTGGAACCGGAACGATCGGCCCGGCAGCGGACCGGCTCCCACACCGACGCCTGCGCCGAATCCGCAGAACCCAAACGCCGCTAACATCGAGCGTGCGAATCGCCTGCGGACGCCGCCGCTGCAGCGTATTCCGCCAACGGGCGTGGTTTCGATCCCGACGAGAGATTTTGGAACTGAAAGCCGCACCGCGAGCCGCCCGCCGCTGGTACTGGCGAACAAGGTCCTTGCGGACAAGGTGGATGAGAATCAGACGCCGCCTATTCTGCCGCCTTTCGAAAGGGTCGATCCCAAGATCAGGATCGAAAAGCCGCGTATCGCATCTCCGGCGACAGTTGCCAAGACAGGAGCCGCGGAAAGGCGTGCCGATGCACCGGTCGATAATGAATTACAGCGTTCGCGAATACTCGGGAACAGGCCTCCGCTGCAGATAAATACTAATCAAGGCGAAGTTCGGACACCGCCACCGGGCAGGACCGAGCAGCGCGACACCGGTGCCGTTTCGCGGCCGACGGTCAGGCGGGATATTCCCCAATCCCAATCTCAACCCCAATCTCGGCCCGAGCCAACGTATGATCAGCCGCGCCGCGAGGACCGTCGCATAACGCCGCCGATGAAACGCGAGGAACCGCCTCGCCAGGAAATTCCGCGTTACGATCCGCCCAAGCGGGAAACGCCGCGGCCGGACACGCAGAGGCGCGAACAGCCCAGGCAAGAGGCTCCGCGATACGAGCCGCCAAAACAGGATGCGCCTCGCCAAAGCCCTCCGCCCCGGCAGGACACTCAGCGTCCACAGCCGCAGCCGGCTCCGAAACGTGAAGATCCGCCTCAGCAAAAGAGCGAGCCGAAACCCGCTCCACCGCAGACGCTTCGCCGCGACAAGGACGGACGTTAGCCGTACATAAACAAGCCGGGCCCGCCAGCATTCAATGCTATCGGGCCCGAACTTCTTTCGAAGATGCCGTTCTAACGATTGCCGGCAACAAAAACATTCCGGTCGATCGCCGCGGGCGAACCGATAACGACGAACCGCAAGTTCTTCATATATTTGTTCGACACCTCGCGGACCTGTGCCGGAGTGACCGCACGGATTCGGTTCAGGAATTCGAAGCTGTTCCGCCAGCCACCGCCGATCAATTCGTACTTGGCCAGTTCTCCAGCCTGTGCGGCGTTGGTTTCCTGACGCAGGTAATAGTTCGTCAAAAATTGGCCCGCCATTCCGTCGATCTGTTCTTCTTCGACCGCTCGCGACTTTAGGTTCTGGATCTCGTTCAGCATCACCTTGACCGCAGTATTTGCATCCACGGCCGTGACATAAATATTAGCGGTATTGGCGGCGTTGCTGTTCAACTCGGCATTCGGCGCGTATGAAAGCTGCCGCCGTACGCGAACCTCTTCATTGACGCGCTCCTGCAGAATGCTCATCGCGACCCGCATCGCCGAATAATCCGGCGAATTAAGTGCCGGCGCGCTGAAGACACCTTTTACGTAGTTTGTCTGCAGGTTGCGCGGCACTACGTCCAGCGTCGATTTTGAAAAATCCAGGGGTGGATAGGGCGTTTCCTTATAATCGCCGCGCGGCAGTTTTCCGAACGAAGCCGCTACGCGGGCCTTCAACGTATTTGCATCAACATCGCCTACAACGACCAACAACAGACGTGACGTCTGCATAATACTCTTGTGATAGGCACGAAGGTCCGCCGGCGTAAAGGCCCCAATTGTTGAGATCGTGCCAGAAACCTGATTCGCATAAGGATGCCCCGCATTAACAACGCGGTCCTCGAGCGCACCGAGCGCCGCGTCCGGGCTGATCTCCGCTTCGCGAAGGCCCGTCAGAATCATCTGGCGCACGCGTTCGACGTCCTGCGGGGCAAAAGCTGGATCGAGTGTTACAGCCGTAAATATGTCCCACATCCGGTCGAAATTCTGCCGCGTGGACACAAGCGAAACAGCGCTGTAATCGATGCCCGCGGCGGCTCCCATGGAACTGCCGGCACGCGAAATTTCGCGTCGGACCACCTGTCGCGGAAATTTCGTGCTAGCTTCTACCGCGGAATTGAGCATCAGGTTCTCAATGCCGGCATTTTTCTCGTCGATATTTCGGGCTCCGCCCCTGATAAACAGCCCCGCCGCGACGGTCGGTGCCGACGCACGGCGTTTGACGAGGACCTTCAAGCCATTTACGTCAAATTCCGTGACGGATGCAGCCTGTTCGGCGATGTTATCGATCCTGCCGTCTTGCGCCGCTGCAGCGGAAACGAAAAGCAGAAACGCAGCGGTAACGAGTGAAAATTTTCTTAAATACGAGATCATAATTTATTACCGCTCAGCGAACGGGTTCGCCGATCAGGTCGGCTTCTGTCAATGCAGCGGCCCGCTTGGCATCCGGCGACATCAATGCGATGGCGACGTGGGGTTTTCCGATGATGTAATTCTTTACGTAATCGTTTATATCGGCGCGTGAAACGGCGTGCAGGCTCTTCTGATATCCGCGAAAGTAATCTATCCCGGTCGACGACCACCAGAACCCAAGCGTATGAGCATATTCGCTGGGCTTTTCGCGGTCGAAAAGGTCGCTGGATTCAAGAATCGTTTTTGAAGCTTCCAATTCGTCATTCGTAAAATATGTCGGCGATGCGAACTGTGCGATCTCCGCATACACAGCTTTCAAGGCGGCCTTTGCCTTTTCGGGTGTCGTCACGAGAAAAACCTGGATCGGGCCGACGTTGCGTTGGGTGTAATAACCGATGGAAACGGCCGACGCGACGCCCGTATCGACCAGCTTCCTCTGAAACCGCGAATCGGGCTGCGTTAGAATATAGGAAAACACGTCGGCGGCATATGTCGCCTTGTCATCCTTTCCGATCGAAGGGCCGTGCCATCCGATCTGTATGAACACATTCTGTTCGGTGCTCTGGTTCTCTTCGCCAGTATTTTTCTCAATGATGACCGCTTCGCTTTTCGCGAGAGGCGGATGTTCGACCAGCGGAAATTCCTTGAACGGGTCGACCGCCCTGCGCTCCCACGAACCCATGATCTTTTCGACCAGGGCAAAGACCTCGTCCGCTTTTACGTCTCCCGTAACGATCACGGCGGCATTATTTGGAACGTAATATCGCGATTGAATCAGCCGCATTTTGTCGGTCGTGGCCGAAAGGATGGATTCGCGTGAGCCGAGAGCGTTCTTGCGCGTCGGATACTTGTAAAAGAGCTTGTCCATCAGAGCACGGTTCAGGTAAAAATACGGGTTTGCTTCGTTTCGGTCCACTTCACCAATGACGATCCGTTTCTCGTTCTCAAATTCGTTCTCGTCGAACAACGGATATCGGACAGCATCGTTTATCACGCGGACAGCCGTCGCCAGGTACGGGCTGGTGGTCGTGTAATAGTAATTTACAACTTCTTCGCGTGTGCTGCCGTTGTAGGAAATGCCGAGATTGCCGATATCACGGAGATAGCTGACATCGCCGATCCGCGGCCTGAGTGCAGCAGCATCGCCGCAGCGGTTGCTTGTGCGGCCTGTGGCCATAAGGTAGTCGCACTGCAGCAGGAGGATCGCCTGATTGCTCTTGAAGAACATATGTTCGTACAGATGCGAAAGGCCGTTCAGTTCGGGAGGCTCGGTAAACGAACCGTTTCGAACCGCGAGCTCGACGGTAACAAGCGGGACGGACGAATCTGGCAGCACGATGACCTCGAGCCCGTTCGGCAGGGTCTTGTTTACGAACGGGACCTCCGGTGCCTGCCGCGCCGGTGCGGCCGCCGCCGCCGTGTTTCGGGCCGCGGGTGTCCGCGGCTTGGTTCTCTGTGCAGTGATCGAATTCGCAAACAGCGACAAAGCGACCAATGAACCTAATAAGATCTTTTTCACGCAATTCTCCTTGAACCGGCAGCCTTGCTCGGAACCGGCGTACGACTTAGTATTTAATCTAGCATAAGGAGATCAAATACATGGAACGAGATAATTTGATGCACGGCGCACGCACCGCGTTGAATACGAATCCCGAAATAAGAGCCTGGGCCGAAAATTACCTGAAGGAAAAGACCCGCGGCGAAAAGAGCGAAATGTCCGAAGAGGAATTCGAAAAATACTGGAAATACCACAAGCCCGAGATCATCCACTCCGGCGCCGACGAAGCCGTTATGGCGTATAAACTAAGAAAACGGTAAAAAGTCCACCGAGAAGCAACAAAGGCAAAAGGCCGGAACACATAGCGGTTCACGGCCTTTTGCATTTTCACCATTTCGGGGCTATTTCCTAAACTCCCGGCATCGCCTTCTTAAGCGGCTTCAGGATCAGGAATAGAACGACCGCCATGAACAGGGCCATAAGCGCAAGAACAAGGAAGAATGTCGATTGCAGCCAGATGTCCCAGTAAATACCGATCATTGTCAGCTTGTTGCCGATCGCGGTCGCGACGAACCATCCACCCATTAGCAGTCCTCGTTTGCTGATAGGAGCCACCTTCGAGACCAGGGAAAGTCCCATCGGCGACAGCATTAGCTCGCCCAGCGTCACGATCATGTAGGCCAGGATCAACCAAAATGGCGATACGCGGAACAAGAAGGAGTTCTGCAGGATCGCGGCCCTGTGTTTATCGCCTTCGCCGGGAGCGACCTTATTAATGGTGGCAATAAGATTATCACCGCCAGAGGTCGTGACCTGGGTCGCTTCGTCGGTTTTGGCAGAGAATTTAACACCATCGATCAAATTCTTGCCGTCGGCGTCTTTAGCCGCCATCAGCCGATCGATCACATCTTGTGACATACCTTGTGCGGCAAGATTCGTCGCTACTCGTTCGTTTATTCTGAATGAACCAGCAGCGAGCTGAGCGTCCGTTTTTGCCGAACTTTCGCCCATCGACGCGGCATACCACAGCACCAGGAACGACAGTCCGGTCAGCGTCATTCCGAACGCCATCTTCGTCGGCGTCGAAGGCTCCTTTCCTCTGCGGTCCAAAAAGCCCCAGAACCAAACGAGCGGGAATGTCAGGATCAAGATCCAGATCGCGTTGATCGAATTCGAGATCGTCCCCGAAACGTTCCAATCCGTGTTATCGTCCGCCCAATATGTTAGCGTGGACCCGTTCTGGTGAAATACCATCCAGAAAACAATGACGATCGCGAACACGACGATCAGCGCCATGATCCGCTTGCTGTCGGGAACGCTCGACATCATTCTGGCGGCCTTTTGATGGCTGGTCTCATGCGGCGGAGCGTCAGCGGCCGTTGCAGCGGCATCGGCAGGTTGATCATCCGTGTGTTTTACAGCGTTAATTCCATTTCCGGGCGGAACTCTATTATCGGCCTGTTTTACAAGGTCCTTGAAATACCACAGGATCGTAACAGAAATGACCATTCCAAATGCGGCGACCGCAAATGCAGCGTGGAATCCGAAATAGAACTTAACGATCTCCATCACGATCGGCGCGAGTGCGGCGCCGACGTTGATGCCCATGTAGAAGATGTTATATGCGCGGTCTTTGAGGTGGCTGCCTTCCGGATACAAGTTGCCGACCATTGTCGATACGTTCGGTTTAAAGAAACCATTACCGATGACAAGGCAGGTCAAAGCAAGATATACCGCCCAGATCGCCGGGATCGACAAAATGGCGTGGCCCGCCATAAAGAAGAACCCACCGATCATCACCGCCTTTCGATAGCCGGTGAATTTGTCCGCGATGTATCCGCCGACAAGCGGACTCAGATACACGAACATCAGATAATTTGCATAGAGCGACGTGGCTTCGCTTGCCGTCCATCCGAATCCTTCGGTCGGGTCGCGAAGGTATAGCGTAAAGAGCGCCAGCATTGAATAAAAGCTGAATCTCTCCCACATTTCCGTCCCGAACAGGACGGCTAGTCCCGGCGGATGTTTATCTGATTCGGCCGCTCCCGCAACGCCGTTGATAGTTCCTACGTTTGCACTCATCAATTTCTCCTTAGCTTTTTATTTTCGATTTCCTGAACATAACCTGCCTGACTCCCTGCGGCGGCCCGGGGCGGCCCGCCGGCGACATTCTAAGGTTTTACGGATCGGGCCGGATATCGGAAGAGAATTAGCAAAATATAGCAGAAAAACGTTGTAACTTAAAGGAAACGCGGACACTAAACTCTTGATTTCGGAGATGCATTTGCGACAAAACAGAGTTTGAATTACACTAATCCATTGTGCCCTTGTAGCTCAACGGTTAGAGCAGCGGACTCATAATCCGTTGGTTGCAGGTTCGAATCCTGCCGAGGGCATTCCCGCCTTTCTTAAGTTTTATCCAGGAAAATTTGGTAGCGAGTACGGGAATCGAACCCGTCTTTCAAGATTGAGAATCTTGCGTCCTAACCGATAGACGAACCCGCCTTGGTGTGCAGCGTGATTAGTTTACTAGTTTCCGCGTTTTTCGGCAAAAGCGCGCGGGGTGCTTACGCGTCGGACGTTTGTATTTGCGGACCGGTTGTGACAAAGTGTTTCGGAATCGAACAATGCTGGAAATACTCCGATTGCGGCTCTTTTATCTTTTGCTCTGCGTGTCACTGGCCGCGGCTTGCACGGCGGACCGCGAGGCGGTCGAATCCGCCGCGCCCGAGTCGACGACGAAGGTGGCGGAGATAGGTATTTACGCCGAAAACGCCGATACCGCCGAACCTGCCATTGCGGCGGGTGAGGGCGGTATCGTACACGTCGCTTACGTCGAACACCGTGCCGATAAAACCGCCGATATTTACATTCAGGCCGTCAGCCCCGATATGAAACTAAGCGGCCCGCGCGTCCGCGTCAATAAGGTTGAAGGCGAAGCGAAGACCTGGGGCGGCGATCCGCCGACTATCGCGGCCAATAAGGGCGCGATCTATGTAGGTTGGACGCGAAGGGTCAGGTCCGCCGAAGGCAGCGGGACTGACCTTATGGTCTCAGTCTCGCGCGACGGCGGCACGACATTCGATGATGCCGTAAAGGTAAACGACGACACGATGCCCGCATCGCACGGGATGCATTCACTGGCTTTGGGGAAAAACGGTGAGGTTTTCGCCGCATGGCTCGATGAGCGTGCACTTCGTGAAAACAAGGCTGTCCATACTATGCACCACACGGGCGATACCGAGGCCGCTGAACCGAACAGCGAGGTATACTTCGCCGTGTCACGCGACGGCGGAAGAACATTCTCAGCAAACCGCAAGATCGCCGGTGACGTCTGCCCTTGCTGCAAGACGTCGATGACCGTCTCGCCCGAGGGCAGGCTGTACCTTAGCTGGAGGCAGGTCCTTCCGGAAAGCTTCAGGCATATCGCCGTGGCCGTATCGGACGACGGCGGCAAAACATTCTCTTCGCCGGTGGTCGTCAGCAATGACCAGTGGCAATTGAACGCGTGTCCGGTTTCAGGGGCTTCGATGGCAGCGGGCACGGACGGAAAGCTAGAGGTCGTCTGGTACACAGCCGGAAACGCTGGTCCGCCGGGGCTTTATAAGGCAGAATCGATCAACGGCGGAAAGTCTTTTGAGCCCCGGTCCTTGGTCAGCACAGATGCGGTCGGCGGCCCGCCGATACTGCTGAACGCGGGTAACGGTGCGGCGATCTATATATTCAGTGCGTCGGACGGCCGCGTCGTACTTGCGGCATCTGATAAGCCCCTTGTCGGCGAAATGTCGAAGGGAAACGCACCTGCCGCCGTGCTGATAAACGGAAAGGTCATAACGGTATTCGTCCGGCCAGACGGCGATATTCGCTCCGTACGTATCGGAGCAAAGGGCATTGACGAACTGTTAAAACGCTGAGCCTTAAGAAATAAAAAAAAGGGAACGCACCGGGCGTTCCCTCTTCTACGAGCAGACCTTCGATCCGCTAACCATTTTGATTGCGGCTAATCTTTACCTCGTCATACATCTGCTGGGGAAAGATCGCCAGCAGGTAGATCCACGAAACCGCCAATGTTACGAATCCGAAAGCCAGTATCACCTGGTTCGTAAACGAACCCGTCGCGAATAGTATCCCTGCGGTGGCCAACACCGCTAAAACTATAAATCCGTAAAGCTTTGCTATTTTCATTATCTTAATACCTCCGTATACAGCCGCCGCGTCTCGTAACTGTCATTGTTACAAGTAAAGTCAAAAAAATGTGCCGTTATACGGCGGCACGACGCCGGCGATCGGCGGCCTTATGTCCGAATTCAGACGCCAGCATCTTGATCGTCGTTCGTTCCAGTTCCTGCTCCATCGCGGTCTGTACGCGGTCGCCGACGACCTCAAGAGCGCTCTGTATCCGCGAACCTATTGGGCAGTTCGGATCAGGGTTCGAGTGAATCGAAAAAGCCTCTTGTTTGGTCTCGACCGCACGCATCACGTCCAGCAAAGTTATCTCACTAACGGGCCGAGCTAATTCTGCCCCCGCATGGCCTTGCCGCGTCCGGACGAGCCCCGCACGCCGAAGCATTCCCATTATCCTTCGCACTACGACCGCGTTGACGCCTATGCTCCACGCCATCTCCTCTGAAGTATGGTTTTCGCCTCCGCGGATTCCGAGGAACGACAGTATGTGAACGGCGATGCTGAAACGTGTTGCAACCAACATATCAAACTTGTAACCATTATAGTTACAACTACGCTAAAAGTCAATGTTTTTAGCAAACGAGCAATTGCCGAAACGCCTATATTGTTGTCGATGTTGGAGTTATGAGTTTATGTTAAGGCGTGGGTTACACATTGAACCGGAAATCGACGATGTCGCCTTCCTGCATTATGTAATCCTTGCCCTCGAGCCGCGCGAGGCCTTTGTCCCTAGCCGCCGAGCGCGAACCGACCGCGACATAATCATCGTATGAGACGATCTCCGCACGAATGAAGCCGCGTTCGATGTCGGTATGGATCTCGCCGGCGGCCTGCGGCGCCTTGGTCCCGATCGGGATGGTCCAGGCGCGGACCTCTTTTTCGCCCGCAGTAAGAAAAGACATCAGCCCGAGCATCGTGTACGCCGATTTGATCAGGTTGTCAACGCCGCTTGATTCTACGCCCAGGTCGGCCAGAAATTCCTTTCGCTCCTGTTCGGCAAGAGCGACAAGCTCCGCTTCCAACTTTGCGCAGATCACGACGACCTCCGCATTTTCCTTGGCCGCGTGGTCGCGGACCATTTGTACGTACTTATTACCCGCCGGGTCAAGCAGCGTGGCTTCGTCGACGTTCGCAGCGTAGACCGTAGGCTTTGTCGTCAGCAGGAAAAACTGTTTAGCGATCGCCTGTTCTTCCTTCGACAGTTCGACGGCACGCGCGGGGCGGCCTTCTTCCAGGACCGGATAAAGCTTTTCGATCACCTCCAGCTCCGCCTTCGCTGTTTTATCGCCGGATTTAGCCGTCCGCTGAGCTTTGTCGCGGCGTTTTTCCATTGAGCCGAGATCGGCCAGTGCAAGCTCGATCTGGATAGTTTCGATATCGCGGATCGGATCGACCGAACCTTCGACATGGACGATATTATCGTCTTCAAAACACCGTACTACCTGAACGACCGCGTCCGTTTCGCGAATATTCGCGAGGAATTGATTGCCAAGGCCTTCGCCCTTCGATGCTCCGCGTACCAGGCCCGCGATATCGACGAATTCTACGGTAGCGGGCACGGTCCGCTGAGCCTTGTTCAATTTTTCCAGTACGCCGAGCCGTTCGTCCGGCACGGGCACGACGCCGATGTTCGGTTCGATCGTCGCAAAGGGGTAATTCGCCGCAAGCGCGGCCTCCTGCGCCGTCAGCGCGTTAAAAAGTGTCGATTTTCCTACGTTGGGCAGGCCAACGATCCCGGCTCTAAGCATATTGTTTATAATTCTCTCTCGGTCAAAATCGTATATTCTACAATCAAACTCCCATAAACAAAACCCCGCAGAAAGATGCCTGTTCGCGTAATTCATTTCCATCCCGCATAACTTCAGGTTTTTCCGAGCTTTGCCCAACGCCCGATCTGGGTTAATTTAGTTAGAAGTTTTCAGCATACCGTCTATGCTTATTTCTTTCATATTGTTGGCCGTGATCGCCGCCGGCGGGCTTGCATTGACATATTTGATCGCGGACGACGAACCGCTGTTTTGGCGGCTCGCAGCAGGGTCCGCTATCGGTTCGACCGTCTTCGGCGTGGTCTGTTTTGCCACGGCATTGGTGGCAGGCCTGACGGCGGCCACCGCGACGATCGCGCTCGTGATCACGGTGCTGCCGTTACTGATTTTTTTAAGGCACAAATTCCGCGATTCCATAATTGCAGACTGGCGGCGCGCCAAGAACGTGCTTCAGGGCGGCAGCCTTCGCAAATTTGCCGGCCTCGCCTATTACCTGGCATTCTTCCTGCTTCTCTGGTTCTTTTTCGAAAGGGCGATGTATGAAACAACTGCCGGCATTTTTACCGGCGGCTCGCAGAACTACGGTGATCTGCCGTTTCACCTCGGAACGATCACAAGCTTTACCGACGGCGCCAATTTTCCGCCAGAAAACCCGTCGTTCGCCGGTGCGAAATTTTCATATCCATTCATAGCCGACCTTGTTACGGCCGCGTTCGTAAAACTCGGCGGCAATATCGCCGGTTCGATGTTCGTGCAAAATTTCGTCTGGGCATTTTCGCTGCTTATTCTGCTGGAGCGGTTCGTGATTCGCCTGACGGGCAGCCGTCTCGCCGGAAAGCTTGCCCCGGTCCTGTTATTCTTCTCCGGCGGCCTCGGGTTTATCGACTTCTTTTCCGATCTTGCAAAATTTAATGGCGGATTCGCGGACTTTCTATGGCATCTTCCGGGCGATTACACAATAAACGAAACCTACCGATGGGGAAATTCGCTCGTCGTACTTTTCCTCACGCAGCGCAGCCTTCTGCTCGGGATGCCGCTGGCGCTTGTAGCATTGACCGTTCTTTGGAAAATCTTCAGCGGCAAAGACCGCACGAGCGAGACCATTCAACTCGACCGCACGGCGCTGGTGCCGCCATTCGTCACGGGCATTGTCACCGGCATGCTGCCGCTTGTGCATCTGCACAGCCTCGCGGTGCTGTTTGTCGTCACGGCGTTTCTTCTCGCGATGACGCCGCGGCGATGGCGTGAATTCTTCGCTTTCGGCGCCGGCGTCTGTATCACCGCTATCCCGATGCTTGCGTGGTCGGTCATAGGCACGGCGTCCGATGCGGGCAGCTTTTTCGAATTGTGGTTCGGCTGGAACAAAGGCGAGCAGAATTTTCTCTGGTTCTGGCTTACGAATACGGGCCTGACGATACCGCTTCTGATCTTCGGACTATATCTTGCGTATTCCACAAGCATCCGCGACAAAGTCTCGCCGAAGCATCACAAAAAACACTCGAAACATGTCGTTGCCGAACCGCTCGCCGGCCACCGAGATCTGCTGGAATTTTATATCCCGTTCGCATTTCTTTTTGCTGTCTCAAATGCGGCAAAACTCGCACCGTGGGAATGGGACAATATCAAGGTCCTGATCTATTGGTTCGTCGGGTCGCTCCCGTTCATCGCGATCGCGCTTGTCTGGATGTGGCGAAAAGATACGGCGTTACGCGTCGCGGCCGTCGTGTGTATGGTGATTCTGACGCTTGCCGGCGCGATCGACGTATGGCGGACAGTAAGTGGGCAGGTAAAGACGCGAGTACTTGACGCCGATGCCGTCGCTATTGCTTCGCGCATCAAAGCCGTCACGCCGCCGCGAGCTCTCTTTCTCAATGCCCCGACGTTCAACACCGCGATGGTCATGACCGGCCGCCGTTCCTTCATGCGTTATACGGGCCACCTCGGTTCACACGGCATCGATTACCGCGAGCGTGAGGCGATAACGAAAGAGATCTACCAGGGCGGGCCGCGAGCTCTCGCACTGCTTCGCGAAAACGGCATAGAATACGTTTTGATCTCGCCTGAAGAGCGAAACATCCTGAAACCGGACGAGGCATTTTTCAAACAATTTCCGATCGCGGCCGAGATCGGCGAGTATAAAGTCTATAAGATCAAATAATTTCTGGCTGCAGATGAACGAGGAAACGATAATTGAGAATGTCCCGGCCCGCGGCGGCGTCGATCTTGCTTGGCTCGCAAGCTGCGGACTGATCACCGCCCTGGCGGCCTTTATGCGGTTTTTCTGGCTTGGCCTAAAGCCGCTGCATCACGATGAAGGCGTAAACGGCTTTTTCCTGACAACGCTCTTTCGCGAAGGCACGTATAAATACGACCCGGCGAATTATCACGGCCCGACGCTGTATTACATCTCGCTTGCTTTCACAAAGCTATTCGGCCTCGAGACGCTGCCGATACGCTGGAGTGTCGCGGTTTTCGGTGTCCTGACGGTCGTGCTCGCGTTCTTTCTATGGCGATACATCGGCAAGATAGGCGCGCTCTTCGCCGCTCTGTTCCTGGCGCTTTCGCCGGGAATGGTGTTCATTTCGCGGTACTTTATACACGAGATCGTTTTCGTTTTCCTGAGCCTCGCATTCGTCGTCGCGGTCCTTTATTTTCTCGACCGTGAGACGGCGGGCCCGTTCGCGGTCTTTTGGCTGGCACTGATCCTTTTGATATGTTTTCTGCCATCGACGCTTAGCCTTGCCGCGGTCATCGGCGGGACGAACACAACGCTCGTCTGGGCAATGCGTGCTGTTTTCTTTGCGCTCGAGCTCCTCCTTGTCGTTCTTGTCATCCGCATGCTGCTTTCCTGGGAACGCGGCCGGCCGATTTATTTCCTGCTCGCGTCGGCGTGCGTGGCTCTTCTATTTGCGACAAAGGAAACGGCGTTCATTACGCTCGGTACAATGGCGATCGCGTGCGTGTGCGTATGGATCTGGCGAAAGATCCGCGGAACGAGCACGCTAGCCGACGGCCTTTCGGGCGATCACCTGACGTGGACCGGATTTCGAACCGCGACCGGCAGGGGCACCGATCAAGTGCTTCTCTACATTGCCGCGGCATCATTGTTCATTTATCTGATCGTCGTTTTTTTCTCCTCGTTCTTCTCCTATCCCGAAGGCGTGAAAGGCTTTGTCGAGGCATACGCAATCTGGACGAAAACCGGCAGCAAGGACCACACGCAGAACGGGTTCTGGGCATATTTCAAATGGGGAATGGCGGTCGAAGCGCCGCTTTTCGTTCTGTCCGCCGTTGGCGCTGCGGTCGCTTTTATAAAAGCTCGCCATCGCTTTGCGATGTTCGCCGCGTTGTGGGCGTTCGGACTGCTTCTCGCGTATTCGATCATACCGTATAAGACGCCATGGCTCGCGCTCTCATTCCTACTACCAATGTGCATTGTCGGCGGTTATGCCGTGAATGAGATCGCACGCGGCGGCACTGCGGCCTTCAGGGCCTTGGCTCTCGCCGTCGGTTTCGCGGCCGCAGCGGTCCTCGCTTACCAATCTTACGATCTGAATTTCGTCCGATACGATGACGAAAAGATGCCGTACGTCTACGCACACACGCGGCGCGAATTCGATGAAATGATGCGGCAGACGGTGCGTTATGCGGACCTTAGCGGAAAGGGAAAAGATGCAGTGATCCAGATAGTCTCGCCCGATTATTGGCCGATGGTCTGGTATCTAAAAGACTATCCTCACGCCAATTTCCACGCACAGATCGTCGATCCCGCAAACGCCGAGATCATCATCGCCAAACGCCATGATCAGGACGACGAGGTCATTCGCCGTTACTCTGCAAATTATAGGTATGTAGGGACTTATCCGCTTCGACCGGGCGTCGATCTGATGCTTCTGGTTCGCAAAGACCTTGCCGGCCCCGACGCGAAAGAGTTGTATAGGATCAATGAAGATTAACGCGAAGCGGAACGCCGTGCATATTGCGTTCCGCTTCGCGGAAAATTATATTCCGTAAACGATCACCTTCGCATTTCCGGCCTTCGTTTGCCAGCTCTGTGATGTGATGCCCGCCGCGACCGCCACGTACTGCTTTCCGTTCGAGAGATAGGTAATAACACCGCCTCCTATCGGCATTCCGGCGCTTTGTTTCCAGAGCTGTCTGCCGTCTGCCGCACCGAACGCCAGCATATTTCCATCAAGATCGCCGGTAAAGACAAGCCCGCCGCCGGTCGACGTGATCCCTGCGACCATCGGCGTCGGCGAATCGTATTTCCATTTCACGCTGCCGTCGTCGGCATTGACGGCCGTGACATAACCTTTCCAGTTCGATTTGGGATCCACCGTGCCGAACGGTTCGTTCATATCGGTCCCGCCCGAGAATGGCTTACCGACATCACCCTTAAGGCCTTCCGGATTCAATTTGACGCTATAACACCAATCGATCGAATTTACGAAAACAAGATTGGCCTGCGGGCTGAACGACGGGCCGTTCCATTCGACGCCGCCCTGTACGCCCGGGCAGAATCGGGTTAAGTTCTCCGCTGTCAGCGGCGTATCCACGTTCAGCATTGTCGTCACCGGCGTTTTATAGATCTCCTTCTTTTGTGAAGGATCGACGCCATGGACGATGCCGTCCTTGCCCGCCGCCACGATCAAGCTTTTCCCGCCTGACGTTTTAATGACGGCAGGTGCCGCCGCTACGTCCCAATCGTGAAAATCATTTGGCGTCAGCTGGTAATATTCTTTGAAAGCGCCGGACTTTGCATCCAGGATGACGATCGAATTCGTATAAAGATTCAATCCGGGACGTTGCTTGATATCGAAATCCGGAGCCGCATTTCCGACCGGTACGTACAGCAGGCCTGCCGCCGGATCCAGCGTGTACGATGTCCAGGTAGCGCCGCCCGTGCGCGGATTTTCCGGGGTTTCGGGCGGCCAGGTGTCCGAGCCCGGCCCTTGTGTCGGCACGAGGTCAAAGCTCCACAATTGCTTGCCATCCGCCGCATTGAAAGCCATCATACGCCCGCGAACGCCTTTGTTGTCGCCGCCCGCCTGGCCGATGAAAACCATCCCGTTCCAGGCTATCGGCGCCGCCGGAACGCTCTCGCCCTTCGCCGGGTCCGCCATTGTCGTTTCCCAGAGCTGCTGCCCGGTATTGGCGTCGATAGCGATCAGGCCGCCGGTATTTATCCCGCGAAAGACCTTGCCGTCCATATACGCAACGCCGCGATTGACACGAAGGCCTTCCGGCGTGGGTTTCTCATAATGATGTTTCCATTTCTGTTGACAGGTTGCCGGATCAATAGCGAATGTGTTCGTGTCTGTCGTCGCAAACAGCGTATTGTTCGCGACTACGATCCCGCTCTGGAAATTGCTGATTTCGCCGATGTCAAATTCGCAGACCTTTTTCAAGTTTGCGACGTTTTCCGGTGTTATCTGGTTCAGTGGCGAGAACCGCTGCCCGTCAAGGGTGCGGTTATATCCCGGCCAATCACCGTCTGCGACCGGTTGAACTGCCGGTGCCGCCGGTGTGGCCGCCGGCGCCGAATTCACTGAGTTATTCGCTGTATTAGTGACCGGAGCAGTACAGGCAGAGAGCGCGAGCGAGAGCGACAGAAAAGCGCCGAACAATAAATTCCTCATGTTCCTCCATGTTCATTCCGCGCTGAAATGACCTCGGGAACTGTCTCAGCCGGAACAGGCTAACAACACCAAAGACGAAGTATGCAAACCTTTGTGGACAATCGAATTATGAGCGTCTAGCGGGGCGAAGTCAACAATTTTCACGTCTGCGCGACCAGCGTGGGAAGAGTCAAGATCGATGCATTTCCTGTTTCCGGTTTTCTATCTTCTTTCTATTTTCTTCTTTCGTGGATAAACCTCTTGGCTTCCCATAACAATGCGGCTCCAGCACAGCCGCAAAGCGCGTGGGCTTCTTTTCTAGAGTTGAGTATTCGCGGCTAATGTACGGTGTTTAATGTGAAGACGCGAATAACGCCCAGAAGACACACTCAACAGACTACTCAAAACCGTACGCCGCCGAGCGTTTCCGGTTCTTTTTCGGAGCTTGGTTTCAGGTACGGTGCGTCGTCCTGCTCTCGTCTCTCCGTCTCGCCCGCGGAGTGCCATTTCATCCATTCGCCCGGAGCATCAAACGTTTCGCCGCCGTGTTTCGTTATGCGCGGGCGAATGCGGCACATTACGGGCGTGTTTACGCCTACGCCGCTTATGACTGCCTGTCCTTTTGTCAGCGCCGGCAATTCCGCTAGCATCGCGCGGCCCGCGCCTTCGACCGATTGGGCTACAGTCTGCTGGTCGATCGGGTTAACGATGCGCATTATTATCTGCGTCATGCATTGCGATAGCACGTCCTGGTCGAGTTTTCCAGGCCGCTGAGTGATCAGCCCGATACCGACGCCGAATTTTCTGCCTTCCGACAGGATCTGTTTCAGCACGTTCGTCGAAACCACGCTCGCGCCCGCGGGCGCAAATCGATGAGCTTCTTCCAAAAGCGTAAATACAGGATAATCCAGGAAATTCTCGCCCGTCGCAGCTTCGCCGCGGACCGTTATCATCCTCGCCTTGTTCACGCGCCGTAGCAGAGTCCCGACGATTACCTGCTGTTCGTGCTGTTCGATGTCCGAAAGCTGCAGGATCGTGCATCGTCCCGGACGGAACATGTCCTGCAGCGGAATATGCTCGCTCGCTGAAAATATCCCGTCCTGCCGGTCGAACCTCGAATCCAGACGCCACAGCAAACCTTCGATAGACGAAACGTTACCGCCGTCGCCCACCGCTTCGCTGCCGGATTTGCCGTCCTTGCCAAATTTCTGGTTCACAACCTCATCGCGAAGGTCGTGATAGCTGTAGAGATAATCGCGTTTCCCCTCGACCCGGAGGCGTTCGTTCAGCGACCGGAATGCAAGCGACAGAAAGTGCAGCATCTTGTCGGACGTGCCTTCAGGCAAAAGGTATTTGACGTCCGCTTCCGTTAGCGTCGAAAACCGCACCTTTATCTTGTCGGGCGTAAAGATCTTGACCTCAGGCTGATATCCGTCTTCGCCGCGAAAACTCGCATCCCCCTGAATCGCCGTCATCGTATGGTATTCGCTGTGCGGATCGACGATCAGCACGGCCGCCCGGTTGAACGGCTGCATCAGCTCTTCTACCAGAACGCCCGCAGTATATGATTTACCCGAACCCGTCGATGCAAGTATCGCGAGGTGCGTTGAGACCACGTCCTTGACCGACAGGACGACCGGCACCTCGCCCTGCTCGCGCGTTAGCAAGCTGCCGACATGAGCTGAACCCGTATCGGCCGCGCGTTTCGGGCTTAGCATCCCGGAAAGTGTTTCCGATGATGCAAGAAATATCGGGTCGCCTGGCGTCGGCGGTATGCGCGGGTTTACGAAATCGTTCAGTTTTCGGCTGAAATAACCAATGGTTTCGACCGTTATCTCATAAATCTCACAGCCGTCGCCGTCGAGCCCGATCAGAGCCGAAACCGCCGAAGGCGGCGTCGAAGGGTCCGCCAAAAACGCGTCCGGCAGATTGCGCACGAGCTTTCGCGAATTTATCGTCCCGATTATTTGCCGCGGTTCGTCGCCGACCGACGCGGTGTAATAGACGAATTCGCCGATGCGGGTCTTTTTATTGTCTTTGGTGATAAAAAGGAATTCGTGCGGGAGCACGCCCGGGCCTTTAACCGTGCCGGTGAGAATGTCGGTTTTCGTCGTCATATTCAGCGTTGTACGCAGCATCTTGTCGGCCCGGATACGGGCATCTTCATAGATGCACACGTCGAGAATGTAGGCTTCGGCCTGACGCCGACCTGGAATACTAGAACGTCTCGCCCATGTTCGTCAGCCTTTCTTCGACCTGGATCAGTTCGGTCCGCAGGTTCTCCTGCGCCGCAATGAACACATCTCCATGCTCGACCTCGATCGCCTGTTCTTCCGGATCGCGGTCGAGCGCGCCCGGTACGTCGTCCCTGAGACGGTCCATTTGTTCGAGGATCTCTTTTCTGCGGCGGTGTAATTGTTCTGCGCTGGGTTGTTTCGGGTCTGCCATATAATTAATTTCCGATGCCGGATATGGCAACATTATAGCGCGTCTTCCGCCGTTTGCGGTTTGCCTTTCGCTCCGTCGGTGTCACAATTGAATCGAATGAAACGTACGCTTCTCGATGATGATCCCGAATTCACTGACGTTCTGATGCGTGCCGGCCGCGTCCGCGAATTTGCCGCCAATGAGATCGTCCTTGACGAAGGCCGCGATGCCGACTTTCTGCCCGTTATCGTCAGCGGCCGTGTGAAGATGGTCCGTTATCCTTCAGTGGGTAAAGAGGTTATCGTCAGCATTTTCGGTGAGGGCGAGATGTTCGCGGTTCCGCCTGTTTTCGACGGTGAACCGTATCCGTCGTCGGCGATCGCGATGGAAGATTCGCGTCTGTTGATGATCGAGCGCAGCGAATTCTTCCGGCTTCTTCGCGAATCAACGAAATTTTCGTTTGCCGTCATCGGGTGGATGTGCGAGATGCTTCGTGAAAAGACCTCGACAATAAATAATCTCTCGCTCGCATCACCCGATCAACGCGTAGGCAATGTCCTGCTGCGCCTAGCCGAAAATAGAAGGGAAACGGACGGCGCGCCCGTTGTGATCCGCCTCCGCCGCCAGGATATCGCCGAAATGGCGGGCCTGACGACCGAAACGACCATCCGCGCCGCCAAACGGCTCGAAGACAGAGAGCTTATCAAGATCGTACGCGGGAAGATCATTGTCGAATCGACCGACGTATTGCGCCGGTTCCTTACGCAATAGCCCGAAAATCCGGCACTTGCCCCAGAAAATTCATGAACCTGTTCGCGATCGCCTCCGCGCGGAGCTTCGCGAATGTCGCGCGCTCGCCGGCGAACATCTCATCGACCGCGCGATGGAAAATGTCGAGCCATCTGTAGAAGTGCTTTGGCTCCAGCGGTGATTTAGCGTCGAGCACCGCGTGCACCTGCAAAGGATTCCTGCGGTGCCGCTGATATACGGGGTTCGACAGGAGCAAACTCTCCCAAAAATCGCCGATGATCGGAAGGTGATGGTCGAGATCGAGCTTTGCCACGTCCTTGAAAATATACCCGAGCATATCGTCTTCGAACGCCCGGTTGTAAAAGACGATCATCAGATCGTCGATGTCCTTTCGTGTTTCTATGTCCCTCATTATTTCTCAAAAACCCGCTTGCGGTTTCGATGCCGTAAACCCACGGCGGCTTTGTCCGCAAGGTGACCGCCGGGCACGGCTGTTGGACAGCCGCGCCCGGCATTCCTGTTTTACGGCAGATCGCCCGCCTTATCGGCGATACTCTCGCCCTCGCTGTCCGTTCTGAAGAATATCAGGTCGATCGCAAACCAAACGAACGCCACCGCTCCGATACCGAATATCGTGTCGCCTACCATTCGCATCCATCGCAGAAAATCCATCAGGTCCGTCTGCATGAATTCAGGGCTGCGTGCCGACCAGTAGCCCATCGAGACCGATTGATACGTCTGCAGTAATCCGATCGGAAGCAGGCTCAGCACGATTTCGAGGAACATCCCGATGTTGATCGACCAGAATGCGAACGCGATCAGCTTGTTGTTCCATTTGACCAGCGGTTTGATAGCACGCAGGCAGAACAGCATAAGCGCAATGCCGAGCGTTCCGTACACGCCGTAAAGCGCTCCGTGAGCATGAACGGCCGTTGTGTTCAGGCCTTGCATGTAATACAGCGCGATCGGAGGATTGATCATAAATCCGAAAATACCCGCGCCGACAAGGTTCCAGAACGCCACCGCGATAAAGAAAAAGATTATCCAGCGGTATTTCATCAGCCAGCTCGACGATTGCGCATGCCGCCAATTCTCAACTGCCTCATACCCGACCAGGATCAATGGAACGATTTCCAGTGCTGAGAACACAGCTCCGAACGCGATCGCGACCGTCGGCGTACCCGCAAAATAAAGATGATGCAGCGTGCCGATGATGCCGCCGCTAAGATAGATCGCACCGGACAGCAGTGATGCCTGCGCCGCGCTTCGCGGATGGATAACCCGTAGACGAGCGAACAGGAACGCGATCACGACCGTGGCGAAAACTTCGAAAAAGCCTTCGACCCATAGGTGCACGACCCACCAACGCCAATATTCGACGACCGAGATATGCGAACGCATTCCCCAGAACAGGCCAGGCGCATAGAACAGCGCGATGCCCGTTGTCGATATCAGGTAAAGCAGTATCAATGACCACCGGTTGTCGCGTATCTTTAATGCCGGTATCGCCGACCGAGCTATCAGGAACAGCCACAGCAGCAGCCCGACGAACAACGCCGCTTGCCACACACGGCCCAGGTCAACGTATTCCCAGCCCTGATGTCCGAACCAGAACCAGAGGTCGCCCGGCAGCATGTGCATAACGCTCAGCCATTGTCCGACCATCGAACCGAGCACGACGATCAGCAATGCAATGAACAGAACATTGACCCCGAGCTTCTGATATTTCGGCTCGTAGCCGCAGACCATCGGGCTGATATACAATCCGGCCGCGAGCCACGCCGTCGCGATCCAGAAGACCCCCAGCTGCGTATGCCATGTACGTGTAACGACGTACGGCAGCCATTTCGCCAGCGGTATTCCGTATAGCCCGTCGCCTTCGACGCCGTAATGCGCCGTGATTATTCCCATCGTGATCTGCAGCAGGAAAAGCAGCGTCACGACGACGAAATATTTGATCGTCGCCCGCTGCGACGCGGTGACGGTATCACCGACCAGCGGGTCTTCCGTCGGGATCTCCTGCGTCACTATGTCGCGGCGGATCGCGGCGTAGAACCAGATCATTCCGCCGATTCCCGCAAGCAGCATGATCACGCTGACGCCCGTCCATACGATCGTGCCGCTCGTCGGAAAATTGCCGACGAGCGGCTCGGACGGAAAGTTGCTCGTATAGGACATTTCCTGTCCCGGACGGTTCGCGGCCGATGCCCACGATGTCCAGAAAAAGAATGAAACGAGCTTTTTCAGCTTCTCGGGGTCGGACTGCGCGCCTTCGTGGATAGCGTAATCGTCGTTTCCATTCGTGAATATTTCGGAATAATGCGCAAGATTCTGCCGATAGGCTTCCGCCCGTATCGGGTGGAGCGTAAGGGCGCCGGTCGCCGCATCATATGTGTTGCTGCGGATCATGTCCTGCATCCGCTGCCGTACGCTGGCCTGCTGTTCAGAGGTCAGAGCCGAATAGTCCTTTCCATATTCGTCATTCGACCATGTTTTGAGCACGAGCTCCGCTTCGCGGTGCAGGTAATCCGCGGTCCAATCCGGTGCGACATAGCTGCCGTGGCCCCATATCGACCCGACCTGCATTCCGCCCATTGCCTGCCAGACGTTCTGCCCGTCCTCGATCTCATGTTCGGCTATCATCACCTCGCCGGTCGTCGTCACTACCTGTTTCGGAAGCGGCGGCATTTCGCGGTAGATCTCGGCCCCCACCCATAAAAGGACCGAAAACGAGAAGATGAAGATCGCGATAAAAATTATCCAAAGTCGTTTCATTTGTCTCCTTAGGAATGTTATTAGCTGTTAGGTTTCCCTGAATCTTTTGACGAGTAACGTGGACACGCCATCCCACAGGCCGTACAGGCCTTTTCGCTGGCGCAGTTCGCCGCCCGCATGGCTCGGCACACTTATAGGCTCTGCCGCGCGGTGCATCGAAAGCACGGCGTTTTTGGTTGGTTTGAATTTTGGAATGTACCCGCTGGTTTCGCTGAAGGGATCATGAACCGGCAGGCCTTTGTCGGCTTCCGGGCTGCCGCCGGTGCCGAACGATTCGAGCAATTGCATAGACCTCCATTACCTCGTTCGAATTAATGGTATCTAGTCAAAAAAACTCAGAATATGACCGCACGCATATTGTAACAGGAATCTCCGTTATTTGTTCAGAACTTTTCCCCGGCATTATGCGTATACCATCGGCACATACACGCGGGGATTTACTTTTCTCAATTTCTGACTAAAATCGAAAAATGGTCATTTTTATTCTGGAGGCATAATGTTCAGTAATTCCAAAGCAAAGCTGCTCATCGCACTCGCGGTCGGAATCATAATTTCGTGGGGCGAACACACGATCGTGCTCGGTCAGGCGGCGGATGACAAGAAAGCGGCGATCACCGTTGTAAACAGGCTATTTACCGAAATGGCGGCGGCAAACCCGGCGGGCATTCTCGAAACGGGCACCGCCGAAAACCAGCTTGTCGCCATCCGCAAACAGCGTGATGGTAACTCGCGCGTCGACGTAATCACAGGCGAAGCCTTCTCAAAGCTCTTCGCCGATAAGACCAGGCCGGCGATGCGCGAGGAGATGTACGCGCCGCAGGTCGAGGTCGAAGGCGATTACGCCATGGTTTACGGCCGCTATGTCTTTTTCGTAGGCGACAAACTTTCACACTGCGGCGTCAATCAATTCAACCTCGTCCGCGTGGGCGGTATTTGGAAGATCGCTAACGGCGCTTCGACGATCGACCCCGGTGCCTGCACCGACAAGGAAAAGGCAATGAAACCCGATCCGGCGAAGTGGCCCGCGAAATAGTATGAGGTCTGCGTCACTGCGCTGCATCGCCGCGCTGGTTGTCTTCGCGGCAGCGGCCGGAGCTCAAACTGCCGGTCCCGGCTCGGCCGATGTCCGCACGCGCATTCGCGCCTACATGGATGAATGGCATAAGGCAGCGAAATTTCCCGGAGCGACCATCGGCGTCACGCTCGCCGACGGTACGTCGTTTTCCCAAGCCGTTGGTGTTTCCGATCGCGAGTCGAAAGTACCTATGCGTGCCAACGACCGCATGCTGGCGGGCAGCGTCGGTAAGACGTTTGCCGCCGCGACCGCACTGCAATTGGTTTCCGAAGGGAAGATCGGCCTTGATGATCCCATATCGAAATACCTCGGCCGCGAACCTTGGTTCGACCGCCTCCCAAACGCCCGCGACCTCACCGTGCGGCAACTAATGAACCATACCAGCGGCCTCGTTCGGTACGAATTCAAAAAGGAATTTACCGATGCCCTGACTGCAAACCCGCTAAAGAATTGGACGCCCGAAGAGCGGCTGGCCTTTCTTTTCGGCGAAGCCGCGCCGTTCGCCGCAGGCAAAGGCTGGGATTATTCCGATACCAACTACATAGTGCTCGGGATGATCATCGAACGCGTGACCAGTCGCCCGTTCTTTGAAGAAGCCGAACGCCGCCTGATCAAACCGTTGAAACTAAAAGACACGATCCCACAGAAAAGCCCGAAAATGAAAGGCGTCGTACAAGGTTACGCAGGAGCCGGCAATCCGTTCGGCGGCAAGGATGCGATGATCGCCAACGGCCGGTTCGTCATTAATCCGCAGCTCGAATGGACGGGCGGCGGATATGCCTCAACGTCCGGCGACCTTGCCCGCTGGGCAAAGGCAATGTACGAGGGCAGGGCATTTGACGCTCAATTCCTGCCGCAAATGCTCGACGGCGTCGCCGCGCCGATGCTCGGGAAAGAAACGAAATACGGCCTCGGCGTCATCATCCGCAAAACGCCCGCCGGCACATCATACGGCCACAGCGGCTTCTTCCCGGGTTATATGACCGACGTGATGTATTTTCCCGATAAGGAATTCGCCGTTGCCGTCCAGGTCAATACCAGCGTAGGACGCGACGTCGGTCGCCCGCTCTCACGCGTGCTGGCAGACATCGCCGCGATGGTGGAAGGCTCGAATTAATTGTTTGTGATCACGGTCTTCGACACTTTCATGAGTTCATTCAAATGAAAAGCCGGCGCCCGAGAAGCTCGAGTGCCGGCCTTTCTTTGATCTGAACTGATCTTAGCTCTGGATATGCGCTTCGACGAACCAGAGCAGCTTGTCGATGCCGCGGGCGACTTCCGTGTAGAGATCCGCTGTCACCATATCGCCGAGTTCGTCCGTCGCGTCGATATTCTTACGCATCGATTTACCGAAATCCGCCAATGCCGTCGACAGGGCATCGACGTGCGCCGTGCCGTCCGTTATCTCGTGCGGGTATTCGCTCAGCGACGAATTCTGCGCCGCGATCCGCACCGTGCCCATCGCGGTTCCCCCGAGCGACGTGATGCGCTCGGCGATTTCGTCGATATGCGTATCGACCTCCGTCGCGACCTGATCGAACAGTTCGTGCAGGGCAATAAAATTCATCCCCTTAACGTTCCAATGCGCTTGTTTGGCCTGGGATTTTAGATCGCTCGCGTCTGCGAGGCTTTGATTCAATATTGCAATTACCTTCTCCCTTTTACCCTTCGCCAGGTCGTTCTTTGTATTATGCATAATATTTCCTCCCTATTTAGAATTATTCTAATTCTAATTTAATGAAATGTCAAGATTAATTGACTTATTCGGCTCGAAAAACTGAAAATATTTACTTTATGTTAGCGCTTCTTCAGAATTCGAATACGGTAAAGGCCGTGACCGAGAACGCAAGGACGATACGTGACGTCGCCTGGAGCTCGATCGATAATCTTATCGACACTGCGGTCGCACGCCTGCCGTACATTGCCGCCGGGTTTCTGGTTTTGCTGTTATTTTACGGCCTTGCGAAGCTGATCAAGTACATTTTTCTCGCGGCTTCAAAGCGGACCAGTCTCGATCGCCGGCTCCGGATTCTTTTCAGCCGCCTGATAGTCGTTTTCGTCGTGATTCTGGGCATCTTCACGTCGTTCACGGTTATCATTCCGACCTTTTCGTTCGGTGATCTGATCGCCGGGCTTGGGTTTACTTCGTTCGTGATCGGGTTTGCGACCAAGGACATCCTCAACAACCTGCTCTCCGGCGTGCTCATTCTCTGGCAGCAGCCGTTCAGCATCGGCGACCAGTTGTTCGTCGGGAATCATCAGGGAAAGGTGGAATATATCGGCGTCCGCGCTACGTCGCTCCGCAAGGACGACGGCGAACTCGTGCTGATCCCGAACGGCGACATGTATTCGAGCGCTCTCACGATTCGCGGCGCCGGTGCGCAGCGCCGTATGAGCCTGAAATTCAGCGTCGGCTTCGACGCCGACGTGGACAAGGTCAAGGACGTAACGCGCAACGTCCTCGCCGCCCATGACGAGATAGTAAAGGAGCCGCGTGCGACCGTCTATGTTACGGAATTCGTATCGGACGGCGTCAATATCACCGCGAATTTCTGGATAAACACGAACCAAAGCCGGCCGCTGGAGGTATTCGACAGCGTCGCCTCGGATGTCTTGGAAGAATTGAATCGAGCGGGAGTCGAGATCTTTCCGCCGGGATCGGTTATCGTGCAGCAGGCCGAGGTCGTCGCGGCCGAAACGAAAGACAAGCGGTCGTCCGAACTCGATGGCTAGCGTGACGGAGCCGGCCTTCGCGTCGGTTGCCTTTCCTCGTTCATCGAATCTCGTTTATTCGGAATGCCCGCAGTGCCTTCGCCGCGGAAGAGCGGTGTAAATATCCAGTTGGCGTGGTTTTCGATGCCGTAATAAGCGATTACCGAACGGCCTTTATCCTGACTGGCGACGCCAATGAAAGGCGTGTTGTCGGTCACGGTCTCAAAATCTATAGAATCCGGGTCGTCGCTGTCCTCTGCGTCTCCGGTGTCGATCGTGTTCACGATGATGACGGCATACCGGTCCCACATTCGGCTCGGGTTCGCGGGCAGCAGGCCGTTGTTGTATGTCTGAACACGGCGGGCAAATCGTGCCAGCGTCTGCGGATCGGCCTTGATCAGCCGCCATTTGCCGTCCTCGCTCAGCGGATCGACCGCCGCCGATTCGCGCAGGATCATGCGCTTTTTCGTACCCTGCGGCAGGCCTTCGAGCAGGTCGTCCATAGACGAGGGCAGCCTCGAACCTCTGTAAAATTCGACGTACTGACGGATGGCCTCCGCGACCTCTTCGCCGCGGCGTATGGCTTCGAGTTCCTTTTCGCGCTGCACTTCCTGCTGCACGACCGGAGCCGCCGCCAGCAGCGCGATCGCAACGACCGCCATCACGGCCATTACGGCCAGCAGCGTCATGCCGCGTTCGGATCGTCTGTTATCTGGGCGGTTCGCCATCGTCATCTCGGTCGTCGTCGCGTTTTTCCGGCGGCCGCGCCTGGTTCGCGTTAGGCGGCACGTAACGCGGAATATTGTTCGGAATTCCGGGTATGTTGTCCTGCACGGGAACCTGTTGCTGCACCGGCGGCTGTTGGGGTTGCGGCTGCGGCTGCGGAGCAGGGACGCTCACGCCCGGGTTGTAAGGAATATAAGTGCCTTCGCCCGGAAATCCACGGTTCAAACGCCCGCCGCCGGTACCGGCTCCGACCTGCGTGCCGGGTTCCGGACGCTCGAGCGGTATACGGTGACGGAACCCAAGGTTCACATCCTCGACCACCGCTTCTGCCGTCGAAATGCTCACGACGCGGAACCGTCCGCCGACCACGTCCGTCAGCCGTGCGCTCGTCTGCGTCGTCTTTCCGTTTTCAAGGAAATATGCCGTGTCGTTATTATGGCTTTTCCGCGCGACCATCCCGATATACTTGAAATCCGGTTTCGGCTGCGGCTGAACGGTCAGCATCATCTGGTTCGAATAGAGCTTTCCGTCCGGAGTCTGCAGGATGATGGTCCGCGGGCCTTCGGCTGCGATCAGGGCCGCGGGTATATCGGCGTAGACCTTGTCCGAACCGCTGACGGTCGTCGGAACTTCCGACATATTAAAATAGATACGCGTCTCCGGCGTGAACTTTTCGCCGAGGATCTCCAGCCGGAACCCCTTCTGTCCCGCATACACTGCCTGCGGGCTGACCGCGACGATCGTCATCGGCGGCGGAGGCGTCGGCGGAGGTGTCTTTATGACGACCGGAGGCGGTGACGGCGGCGGGCAATCCCTGCATGGCGGCGGCGGTTCGTAAAACGCAAAGATATTGCGACCGGCGTCCGGCGCGTATGCGCTGGCTGGGTTATAGACGACCGGTGTCGTCTCGTATGTAAAATTCTGTTCAGATATCGGCGGCAGGTTCTTGCTTTCGTCCGTTCCCGCCGGCGTCGTTTCGCGTTTCGGCGTAGGCGAGGCCGTCACCGTGACACTCGTTTTCCGGCTGAAAATACTTCCGCCGAACGCCAAGTACAGCGAGAACAGCGCCATTATTCCCAGAACGCCCGCGGCGATTATCTTGTTCCGTTCGGCCGGCGATTTTCCCTCGAATAATTTCATTACTGCTGCTGGCCCTCCGTCGCGTCCGCCGGTGCGGGCGGAACAAAATCGGGCCGGCGGAAATACGCCGCCATCTCTATTCGCAGGCTTACATTCTCGCCATGCGTTTTTCCGCGCGGGGCCCGGCTCTGCTGCTGGGCCGCTGGTGCGGGCATCGCTCCGGGCACAGTCGGATTGACTCCGCCGAACATGTTGTCCGCGGCCGCGGGGCGGTCATACGGCCCGGCGGGGCCGCTTTCCTGTCTTGGTTTTTCCTGCGAGTCCGACGGTTCTACCTCGACCGAGCTGATCGCTACAAAATCGCCGCCCGTTTCTATCTCGCGCATGAACCGCCTTATGTTCTGATACGGCCCTTCGACCGTCGTCGTCACATAGACGCCCGGGAAAAGGCTTCGGTATTTTGCCCTTCCGCGTTCCTGTTCGGATTGGTTCCCGTTTCCGGTGCCTGCCGTCTCGAGCGGCATATAGTCCGGGCCGGTCGTGTTCACAAGGCCGTACGCCGCGATCAGTGCGTTCAGCTTTTGGTACAGGGCCGTCCGTCCGGTCGCAGCCGCGGGCAGATACCGCATCTCAAAATCGCCGACGCTTGATACGAGCTTCGCTACGTGCGTTTCGGTATTGGCAATATCGCCGTATTTCGTGCGTGCCGACATCAGCTCCTGTTCGAGCCGTGCGCGCTCGGCGCGGTTCTGTTCCAGCTCCTTATTCGATGGGATCACAAGAAAGACGTACAGCAGAATTACCGTCAGCACCGCCAGCATTGCGACGCCTACGGTTGCGATCTCCGTCTGGCCCCACATTCCCGCATAGACCTTTCGCGGCCTGTTCGCCGGCGCGATGTCTATTTGCGGCTGTTTTTCGAATACGATCGTCTCTTCCGGCGTCAGCAGGACCGTGCGCGTCTCTTCTTCGACGACGACGGCCGGATCGCGCGTTTCGCCGTATTCGTTCACGACGATCTCCGGCTGTTCGTTCTCTTGGCCTTCAGGTTGAAAATTCTTATCGGTCATTGTTACTGCGCACCTCCGCTGCCGGTCTGGGCGACATCGACCGCCGGAGCCGTCGAATAACCGTATGCCGGAGTGTAAATAAGCCGCAGCGTATATTCCGTATATGTGATCGTTTCGCCTTTCTGCAGGTTCTGCCCGCGAAGCTCCGCCTGGAACATCCCCGAATTCGACATATTGTCGATCATGGCCATGACGGCCGGGTAATCGCGGCTGAGCACGGCGAATTCCAATTCCGCCTTGACGCGGTCGCCGTCCTGAAAGATATTTACGACGCTGATGCGCGAAGCGCTGACGCTGCCGGGCAGCACCGATTCGATGTCCGCGAACAGCCTCGACCAGCCAAACGACTTGTTCGCGACAAGCTTATGCGCGGCCACGAGCAGTGCCCGCTGGTCGGGTGAAAGCTGCTGCTGGACCTTTTCGCCCTCGCCTTTCAGGCGTTTGAGCTCGGCGTCCATTTCGGAGACTTGGTTCTTGGCTACCTCGTTCAGCCGCGCGCTTTCCCGCAATTGGGCAAAACAAAGCACGGCCGCGGCGACGCTGCCCGCTACGAGCAGCAGCGCAAGCACATAGGGTAAATTCCTATTGCGAAACGGTTTACTGGCAAGATTGAGTTTGGTGATCACAATAAAACAATTCAGCTGTACCAAACCCGTTCATTCACTGATGTTTTGGTGTTCGGGCCCGGCCTTGCAAATGCAACTGCAAATATTAGCACGTTTGAGAAACCTTGTCTTTCACGTTCGCCGGCCGGCCAAAGTTGCAATATTTAATCTCGTCTCGGCGGCAGCGTGCGGTTCAATTCCTCGCACGAAAGGTCTCTATATGCACAGACGCGATTTCTACCCTCGCGCTTTGCCCGGTAAAGTGCGGAATCGGCCATTTCTACCAACTCTATCGGATCGGTCGAATCGTCAGGGAACGAGGCGATCCCGATGCTGATCGTCACGTGATGCGATTCGGCACGCTGGCCGCGGCGTATAACGCTGAATTTTTCACCCTCTACGCGTGCCCTTATGCGGTCGGCCGCGACCATCGCCTGTGCCAGCTCCGCATCGAGCAGGAACGCCGCAAATTCTTCACCGCCGAACCTTGCCGCTGCGTCGCCGCTTCTTAAGATCTCGACGATGCACGCACCCATTTCTTCCAGCGTCTTGCTGCCCGTCATGTGCCCGTACGTGTCGTTGACTTCTTTGAAATGATCGACGTCCATCATCAGCACACAGAATTTTCGCCCTTCGGCCGTCGACCGCGCAGCCTCACGCCGCAGCTCCGTAAAGAACGAACGGCTCGACAGCAATCCGGTCAGGTCGTCGTGCGATATCAGGCGGTGTATCTGTTTGTGATATTCGCGGTCGATCTCGTCCAACAGGTCAAATCTTAATATTTGCTCCCCGATCGTGATCTTGTCGCCGTTCTGCAGCACCGCGTGATCCACACGTTCGCCGTTGACGAACGTCCCGTTTCGCGACAGGTCCGTCAGGACATAATCTGTTTTCTGCGTTTCCGGATCGACCCGCTTCGTGATGGTCGCGTGCTTTCGCGAGATCTTCGTATCGTTCACGCGAACATCCGCCTCGAGCGTGCGCCCGAGCGTCACGACCTCGCGTTCCAGCGGGATCGGGACAGCGATCAGGTCCCCGCTTAAAAAGACAAGCGCCGGGCGTAGGTCGCGTTGCTGACGTTCTGCTTGTGGCATAAATTGCAGTGAAGTGAAATAGGCGAGAAGAGGCTCGACAACTCCGCGTATAGGATATCGCATTTGGCAGGAAAATTTCCAGCATTTTTATCGAAAGATCGCCCCATTTTTTCCGCGTTCTGGTCCACGCATTCCATGTCCCGATCTTTCCTATTATAAATTGCCACGGGCTTCAGCCC
>JAEZIT010000084.1 GCA_023436495.1 Acidobacteriota bacterium | reverse complement strand
TTGATGCTCTATCCCCGAGCTAAAGCTCGGGGCAACTCATAAAACCTAGCTAACACTGATAGAAACTCTCCCACTCCTCCACTCCCCTACTCCCCCACTCCCTTACTCCCCCACTCTCCCCCGCGGTCTTCCCGCGACCACCATCAAACCACACCCTCCCAAATCCCCAAATAGCGATTTTTACGAAACAGGGCAACTTTAACGATATTTATGATATTTATGATTTTTATGGAAAAACCGTGTCGAAACCGATCAAAATTTCCGTGCGCGCCGCCCAAAATGTCACTAACCAACCACTCACGCGCCGCTAACGGCCCGTCGCCGCGCCGCTAACCGCCTACTTCGTCTCCATCCAGTTGTCGCCGGAGCCGATCTCGGCAACGAGCGGGGCGTCGAGCTCGGCGGCGGCTTCCATTTCTGTCTTTATGATCGCGCTTGCTTGTTTCACCTCGCCCGCCGGGGCTTCGAAGAGAAGCTCGTCGTGGACCTGCATGATCATCTTCGTCTGTAAGCCCGCTTTTTTCAATGCTTTATCGACATTGATCATCGCGATCTTCACGATGTCGCTGGCCGTCCCCTGGATCGGCATGTTGATCGCCTCGCGCTCGGCGCGCGAACGGATACTAAAGTTGCGATCGTTGATGGAAGGGAAATAACGGCGGCGGCCGAACAGCGAAGAGACGTAACCGTTATCGCGGGCTTCTTCGGGAATTCGGTCCATATAGGCGCGGATGCCTTTATAGGTGTCGAAGTAATCGTCGATGACCTTTCGCGCTTCCGACCGCGAGATCCCGACGCGCTGCGACAGCCCGAACGCCTCGACCGCGTAGGCGATGCCGAAATTCACGATCTTCGCGAGGCGGCGTTTATCCTTCAGGTCCTTGCCGTCCTGCGCGCCGAAAACGAGCCGGGCCGTCTTGGCGTGAATGTCCTCGCCGGTCTTGTAAGCTTCGAGCATGACCGGGTCCTGCGTGATGTGCGCCAGGATGCGGAGCTCGAGCTGGGAATAATCTGCGGAGATGAGTTTGTTGCCCTTTTCCGGAATGAACGCACGCCGGATCTGCTGGCCGAGCTCAGTGCGGATCGGGATATTTTGCAGATTCGGGTCCGTCGAGCTAAGCCTGCCCGTCGCCGCAACCGTCTGGTTCAGGCAGCCGTGAACGCGGCCGTCGTCGTCCACCAATTTCGGCAGCGTGTCGGCGTAGGTCGCCTTTAATTTATCGAGCTCGCGGTAATCGATGATCAATTGGGCGATCTCGTAGGTTTCGGCAAGCTCGGCGAGGACGTCCTTGCTCGTCGAAACCTGCCCCGTCGCGGTCTTCTTGCCCGTGGCAATGTTCAGCTCTTCGAAGATCTCTCCGACCTGCTTCGGCGAACCGATATTGAACTCGCGGCCTGAGATCTTGAAGATCTTCGCGCTGATCTCCTTGAGCTCGGACGTGATGAATTCCGAGAACGCCTGGAGGTTTTCCGAATCGATCTTCATCCCGGCGGCCTCGATCTCCGCGAGGACGGGTTCGAGCGGCAGTTCGATGTCGGTATAGACCTTTTCGAGGCCGTCGGCGTTTATTTTGTCGCGAAGCTGCGGCGCCAGCCGGAAAACGTAGTCGGCACGCTCGGCGGCGCGGAACGCCGGTTCCGCGAAACCGTCGGGAACGGCGGAAGCGGGATCGATGTCGAGATTGATGCGCGCAAGGAATGGAAGCGTATGATTGGTACGGCCGGGATCGAGGAGATAGGAGGCGATCATGGTATCGTCCTTGACGGCAGCGAGATCGATGCCCGAACGGCGGAAAACGCCGATATGGCGTTTGAGGTCATGAACGGACTTGTCGAGGAATTCGTTGGCGAAAACATCCCGGATCAGCGGCAGAGCCTCGTCTTCGCCGCCGTCGAAATTCGCAAGGTCCACGTAGTAAGATTCCCCCGCCGCCACCGCAATACCGATGCCCAGCGGCGGTTCGGAATGATAGCAGCTAAGGCGCTTGGCGGAGTTGCTGTCGTCCACGTCGAAGCTGAATTTCTCGGCCTGCCAAAGCCTGCGGACCAGCGCATCGAGAGCTTTGCGATCATTCACCACCGTATATTTTTGCTCAACGATGGCCGTCTCTCCGCCGCCGTTCGACGCAAATAGCGGCGCGGAATCGGCAAATTCCTTGGTCAGCGAATTGAACTCGAGCTCGCGGAAAAGCGCGTACGCCTTCGCTCGGTCGGGCTCGCATTGCTTCAGGGATTCGAGGTCGAGCTTGATCGGTACCTCGCAGTGGATCGTCGCGAGTTCGAGCGACTGCCGAATGATGTCCTGATTGTTCTGAAGGCTTTCGCGGTACGTCTTGTGCGTAACCTTTTCCGCATTCTCCATCGCCGCAAGGGCCGAACCGAACTCAAGCACGAGCTTCAGAGCGCCTTTCTCACCAATACCTGGAGCTCCGGGAATATTATCGATCGCATCGCCCATCAGCCCCAGCAGATCGATGATCTTCGACGGCGGCACGCCGAACTTTTGCTCGACCCAGGCTTCGTCGCACCATTCTACCGCCGGCACAGGCACCTTTCGTTTCAGATTCTGCGAATTTTGCCGCATGGCGATGATGTGCGGGTCGCGCACGAGCTGGCACAGGTCCTTGTCGTTCGAGACGATCACCGCCTGCATACCCTTCGCGGCGACCTGCTGCGCGAGCGTGCCGATAATGTCGTCGGCTTCGTACCCGTCCATTTTCAGGATAGGAATGCAGAAGGCCTCGCAAACGCGGACGATGTAAGGGAGCTGCGACGCAAGCTCGTCCGGCATCTGCTCGCGGTTGGCTTTGTAGTCGGCGTACCAATCGTGCCGGAATGTCGGCGCAGCCGTATCGAAGACCGCAGCGATATAGTCCGGCCGCTCGTCGTTTATCAGCTTTCGCAGCATGTTCGTAAATACGAACACCGCTTGGGTTACCTGTCCGTGGCTGTTTCGGAGCGGTTCTTGCCGCGCGCCCATCGGGGCAAAAAAGGCGCGGAAAATGTGCGACATTGAATCGATCAGGAATACGCGTTTCATTGTTGGAGATTTTAGCATACTGGGTACCGCGAAAAAGGCGGCGGCGAAAAACGAGCTGGACGTTTGACAAGAAAATTAACGCTGCGATATCCTAACTGTTCGCTCGCCAATCGGCGATCAGCTTTTTGATCGGTAAATTGTGATGGTTTTCACAGTTACTTCGAGCATGACCGGTTCGTCTAGGGGTCTAGGACACCGCCCTTTCACGGCGGCAACACGGGTTCAAATCCCGTACCGGTTACCATCCTTTCCCAATAAAATTGCATCAGACTTTATTGACGATTCGCTTCTCGTTGAAGCGAATTTTCTGTTTTTGAGGACATAATGCTGAGAAAATTCCTGTTTACCGCGATACTGTTCACGTTGGCGGCCGCTTCCGCAAACGCACAGACGAATACCGACACCGTGATGGTCCTGCCGTTCGAGAATACGAGCAACAGGCCCGAATTTAACTGGGTCGGCGAGAGCTTTGCCGACGCGCTCTCGGACCTGCTGCGCGTGCCGACGCTGAATGTTGTTACTAATCAGGAACGAAAGATCATACAGCAGCGTCTTCGAATACCACTGACGAGCCTTCCGAGCCTCGCAACGTCGCTGAAACTCGCGCGTGAGAGCGGGGCAACGCTGCTCGTCGCCGGGCAGTACAGCATCGTACCGGCTTCGGGTGATTCGGCGGCGACGGTCAATGTGATCACGAAGATCGTTCGTGTGAATGAGGGCCGCTTCCTCAGCGAGGTGATCGACGGCCGGCAGATCTCGCGTGACATCGTTATAAACGACGCTCTCGGCAACCTGCAGACAATGCAGGGGCAAATTGCATATCAGGTACTGTATCAACGCGACAAGGCATTGCCGTTCTCTCAGAATCAGCTCATCGAACAAGCGACCAAGGTTCCCCCGCGTGCGTTCGAAGCATATATTAAAGGAATATTGACGCCGGCCGCCGAAGCACGGGAGAACTACTTTAAGAACGCGCTGCGGCTGTATAACGAATCCACGCCGGAAGGCACGTACGCGGACGCTGGTTTGGAACTGGGGCATCTTTACCTCGGGCAGCGGCGCTTTCCCGAAGCGATCGAATCGTTCGAACGCGTGATCACCGCTAACCAACAGTGCACTGAGCGGGCAAAGGCCGAAGGCAAGCCTGCCCGGTGCAGAGACGAGAGTTTCGCCGAAGCGTCATTCTATATCGGCCTGATACAGTGGCAGCAGGGTAAGTACGAAGCGGCCCTTGGCGTTCTGCGTCCAATGGCGGAGGACCTGAAACTCACGAGTGTTTACAACGCTCTCGGTTCTATAGCCGTGCAGGCATCACGTGCCGAGAAAAAGAACGAGACCCGTTCCGCCGCATTGCTGAACGAAGGCCTCGAACGCCTGAAGCTTGCATCTGAATCGGCTCCGGATGATGTGAAGGTCCAGTTCAACTACGCACTTGCACTTTTTCTGCACGAGAACTTCGTCGAGGCCGCGCCGCTGCTCCGTTCGGTGATCGCGAAAAATCCCACGGACGGCGAGGCGTATTACATACTTGCCAAAGCACTGGAAGCCGTAAAGGACCCGACGGCAGCCGACACCGACAATCAGGCGCGCCGGCATCTTACCGCGGGCAATAAATACGCGAACCTTGAAAAAGAGTGGGCGAAATCGAAGTCGCTCGGCGACATCAGCCTGCGTGTCGATCAGCCGGCACGAAAAGATTTTGTCAGCGTAATTCTTAGCCGCAAGCAGGCGGTGCCGGCTACGGCGGTTTTGGACGAGACCGGCAGCTCACTCGAAAAAGCCCGCAAGCTTTATCAGAACGGCAGCGACGACGATGCAATGGCCGAACTCCGCCGTGTCCTTGCACGCGAACCAATGAGTGCTGAAAGCTATCTGATCCTCGGCAAGATACATCTTCGACGCGGCGACCTCGACCAGGCCGTCAGCTCATTCAAGACCGCGATCTTCTGGGATAACCGGTTGATCGACGCACATGTTTCGCTGGGCAAGATATATCTCGACCGCGGCGACTGCCTGCAGGCGAAAAACTACTCAGCGTCGGCTTCTGAGATCGATTCAGAGAACCAGGATGCGGTCGCTCTGCAGCGTCAGGCGGAGCGATGTTCCAAATAGTGTAACCCCGAAAGCTTCTGGATATGCCTTTCAAACTCTGTATCAAACTTGCCGTGTTAGAGTGAATTTTTACAAGTCATTGTTAAATAAGTGGTTACGTGAACACCGCCGCCGGAAGCCGGACGATTCGAACCACTTCGGCAACTTTGGCACGCTATGTGCATAAGGGAACAGTGGCTAGCTTGATGAAGTTAATCAAGACCCCGCCGCCAACACTTCTCCGAGCGCGGTTTGCCACTGTGCTTGTTCGCCTTCCGAGCGTTCCTTCAGTTGTCCTTCCGATATTAGCCTGGTCGCAAACGACCAGGCTTTCCTTCATTTAAATCGCCATATTTCAAGTTATAGTTTAAGTATTCAAATTGATTTGTTTCCCGGTGGTTTATGAGCGCTAATCGTGCAATCTGATCGAAGACGGGGCTCGTAACCGGCAGAAATGACAAATTTCGTCAGATTCCATATGACAAAATTTGTGCTGATATGTGGTTTCGGACTCTTGATGACAGAACTTCGGTCAAAATGAATCGCTAGGCCAGATGACACGCGGCAAATGCGGCGCAATGCTTGTTTTGATAAACTGTCCGCATGGATCTTGGGCGGTTTCTGCCAACATGGAAAAGCATACTGCTTGCTGTCTTCGCGGCGATTTTGCTTGTGCTAGCATTCCCGGACTTTGAGCTTTCGCTGCTGGCGGCCGTTGCGTTGATACCGTTGTTTTGGGCGGTCGAACGTGAGAAGGCTTCGCCCGCTGCTGCTTTTATTCTTGGTTGGCTGTTTGGGATCGTCTTCTTTTTTGGAAGCTGCTGGTGGCTGACGTTCGCACCGATCACTTACGCAGGCTTTCCGCCGCTGCTCGCATATTCGCTTTTATTTCTCGTGACGGTCCTGGTCGGCTTGTTTCCAGCGGTCTTCGCGTTGGCACTTTCGGTGTGTCTGCGCCGATTCGGGGAATACGGGTTTCTGGCGGCTCCGTTCATCTGGGTCACCACGGAATTTGCACGCTACTGGATAACCGGCAATAACTGGAACGCTATTGGGTATTCGCAGGCGTTCACCGGGAACATAGGCCTTGCGTCGGTCGGCGGGATATATCTGGTCGGATTCAAGCTTGTATTGCTCAACGCTTTGCTTGCCGCGATGACCGTTCCGGTCACACTTAGAATTCACAAGCGCCTATCGGTTCCGCATCGATCGATCGTTATTGCGTTGGTCCTTTTCATGCTATTGTGGCCGTCTCTGTTGAGTACCCCTCCGCGGAGCTCAATAGACCCAATGTCCGCCGATGCTGCTGTTATCGCCGTTCAGCCGAATGTTCCGATGAGCGGACTCGATAATTTTAAGTGGGCAAAGCTCCGCGAACGGCATGTGCAGCTTGCTGAGTCGGCGTTGGGGCGGATCGGTGAACAGCGGGCGGCAAATCCCGAGTATCCGGTCACCGTGATCTTTCCCGAATCGCCGATGAATTTTCAGTACGACGAAGACCGGGAATTCAGGGCATTCGTTCGTGATTTTGCTTCACGGAACAACGTCTCGGTATTGTTCAATGCGGCCGAACCGGACCGTACGAACGGCAAGTATTTCAACTCGGCGGTGCTCGTCGATGCCGAGGGCCGCAAGACGGCTCAGTATGATAAGATTTACCTAATGCCGTTTGGCGAAGCGGTCCCGGCTCCGCTTCAGAATATCGTGCCTGCTCTGGTCGGCAGTTTTTCCTACGGAAGCGAATACGACCTGTTGCCGCTGGGCGATGCAAAAGCCGGAGTGATGATCTGTTTCGAATCGCATTTCGGTGATCTGTCGCGGGAATATGTGCGGCAGGGAGCGGACGTGATCATTGAATTGACCAATGACGGTTATCTGGGGCAGACGCCCGTGCTGCGGCAGCATCTTGCAAACGCCGTCTTCCGAGCGGTCGAAACCGGGCGTCCGGTGCTTCGCGTTACGAACGTCGGCATCACGGCCTATGTGACCGAAAGCGGGGAAGTGATCGATCCGGCAGGCACATATATGGAAGACACCCGGATATGGCCGGTAATGAGGTCCGATGGTTCACAGACATTTTATGTGCGGTACGGCGATTGGTTCGCGTGGCTGTGCTCACTCGTAACTATTGGGCTTTTAGTCTATGGGGTTTTTCGACGAAGACAACATGCGGTTTGAGCGAACGATGATGGCATTGACCGTTGTTCCCGCGCTGTACATCGGGAGCTATGTAGTGATTCGCTCAACTAATACCCATTATGAAGAACGCGACGGGTGCCCCTTAGACGGATGTGAGGTCGTGAGTCTTCCTCCGGGTACTTTTTATACATTTTATGAGCCAGTGATCCTTGCTGACGACCGTCTCTCGCATGCCGAGTTCCGCTTTGGATGGTGAGGCTCGGAAGTTTGAATAGAAAATCGCTGTTAGCCAATATTTTCAATTAGAATGGAACTTTCAGAATTACAAGAAAAATTTGAAGTAATAAGAGTCAAAGTTGCCCAACTTGGGAGGTTTCTTTGACGCTCCCAGGAAACAGGCAGAACTTGAGAAACTAGAGACGCAGGTATCCGAACCGGACTTCTGGAACGATTCCGAGAAGGCCCAGAAGGTGATGGGGCAGCGGAGCCGGCTTGAAAGGGCATTGCAGCAGCAGAAGGATTTTGAAACGGCCGTGTCTGATGCGGACGTGCTGTTCGAATTCGCCGAGAGCGATCCGGCTTCAGCGGGCGAACTGGCTGAACTGATCGACGATCTGGACAAGCGCGTAGCGGAAGCCGAAACTCAGAGCCTTTTGTCAGGCGACACCGACCCGAACAACGCTATCTGTTCGATACAGGCCGGAGCCGGCGGGACCGACGCCCAGGATTGGGCACAGATGCTGCTTCGGATGTACATTCGCTGGGCCGAACGCAAAGGCTTCAAGGTTGAGATCATCGACGAACAGCCGGGCAGCGAAGCAGGCATTAAATCCGCGACGTTCCGCGTTGAGGGCGATTACGCATACGGTTTGATGGCGTCAGAAGCCGGCGTTCACCGCCTTGTTCGCATTTCGCCCTTCAATTCCGGAGGCAGCCGAGAGACGTCGTTCGCATCACTGTTCGTTTCGCCAGAGATCGACGAAGACATAGAGGTCGATATCCAGGACAAGGATCTTCGCGTCGATACGTACCGGTCATCCGGTGCCGGCGGCCAGCACGTCAACGTCACGGACAGTGCCGTTCGCATTACCCATATTCCGACAGGAATTGTGGTAACGTGTCAGAACCAGCGTTCGCAGATACAGAACCGAGCGGTTGCGATGCAGGTGCTTCGTTCAAAGCTGTACGAGCTGGAACTGGAAAAACGCCGTGAAGAGACCGCCGACCTCGAAGCAAGCAAGCAGGATATATCGTTCGGATCGCAGATCAGGAACTACGTCATGCATCCGTACCGTTTGGTAAAGGACACTCGGACGAAGTTTGAGGTATCGGACGTCGAAGCCGTCCTTGACGGTGAGATTGACGAATTCATCAAAGAATTCTTACTCTTTAAGAAAGGAGCCTCGAACGCCGCCGCCTAACCCCGTTAATAAATGAAAGTTTGCCCCAAATGCAAGGAAAGCTATAAGGACGACGTTAATTTCTGTCTGTCCGACGGGGCGACGCTTGTCAAAAAGAAGAACGGGGCAAAGCCGAAAGAGCATTCGCGTGTTAATGAGGTATTTGCGGTGCTCATCGTTGCGTTGGCGGTGCTGGTGTTCCTGTGTTTGGCGACATACAGCCCCACGGATTGGTCGCTGAATACGGCGAGTTCGCGTCCGACACAGAACTGGATCGGTGTGACCGGAGCCGTTATTTCCGACCTGCTTTTTCAGGCGATGGGCCTGTCGGCTTATATTTTTCCTGCGATCCTGGGGATGATCGCGTGGCGTGTGTTTCATTCGATCGGGCTGCTGCCGCATTGGAGCCGCGTTGTGGGCTTTCTGCTGCTGATCGTGTCGGTTTCCGGTTTCGTCGCTCTGGCGGGTTGGCAAGGCGGCGTTATCGGTGCGTTCGCACATCAATTCACGGCCGGATTTTTGGGAATGATCGGTTCGGGCATCGTGCTCGTCGCGTTCTTTCTGACGTCTCTGCTGCTGATCACGGATATGTCGTTCTTTGGCTATCTGGGTGAACACGATTTCGCCTGGCACAATTTGCGGATGCGGGTGAACGAATATTTCGCCAAACGCCGAGGCGAGCGGGAACTGAACGACGCCAAGGCAAAGGAACGTTTCCAAAAACGCCTGGACATCCGGGAAGGCAGAACGGGTGAACTGCTGCCGACGATCATCGCTCCGGAAACCAAGCTAGCAGGAAAACGGGCGGACGATACTCTGGTCTCCGCCGATTCGCCGTTAACGAATGCCGCCGCGGCCGTTCCTACGATCACCGCACCCGAACCCACGGTCATTGAGTCTCAGCCGAAAATAACATCGGACGACAGTTGGGCGGAACTTGATTCCATCAACGGGCCGATCCCGATCACGCCCGTGAAACATACCGACGAGCTTGGCGAGATACCGGCCGACGAAGAAAGCCCTGATCAAATTGCCGCTGTGCCGGAAACCAGGTCGGAACCGCAGAGCTTCGACGATTACACGCTGCCGTCCTCGGAGTTTCTGACCGCTGCATCGGAGCGTGTCGAACAGAAGGAAGGCGAGCTTCTAGCCATAGCCAAGGAACTGGAAGAAAAGACGAAGGAATTTAACGTTACCGGGCGTGTGATGCAGATATGCCAGGGGCCGGTCGTAACCACGTACGAGTTCAAACCGGATGCCGGCGTCAAATATTCACGCGTTACGGGATTGGTCGACGACCTTTGCCTTGCGCTTAAGGCCGAATCGATCCGGATCGACCGCATTCCCGGAAAGGCATTCGTCGGGATCGAGGTTCCGAACCATAAACGAGAGACCATTCAGCTCAGGGAAGTCATCGAATCGAAGAAATTCAAGGAATCGGATTCAAAGCTGACGATCGCATTGGGCAAGACGATCGATGGGCTGAATTACGTTACCGACCTTGCGAAAATGCCGCACCTCTTGATCGCCGGTGCGACCGGTGCGGGTAAATCGGTCGGGGTGAACACGCTGGTCGTGTCGATCCTGTATAAGGCGAGGCCTGACGAGGTCAAATTTATCATGGTCGACCCGAAACGCCTGGAATTGGGCGTTTATGCCGACATTCCGCATCTTGCGACGCCGATCATAACCGATCCGAAACGTGCCGCTATCTCGCTTCGGTGGGCGGTGACGGAGATGGAACGCCGTTACAAAGAGCTTGCCGGATGGGGCGTCAGGAACATCAGCGGTTTCAACGACGAGGTTAAACGCCGCAACGAAGAGGGCCACCTGAACGACGAAGGCGAGCCATGGAAGACGCTGCCGTATATCGTGATCATTATCGACGAGCTTGCCGACCTGATGATGGTTTCGGGCAAAGAGGTCGAAGAAGCGATCACACGCCTGGCACAGATGGCACGTGCCGTCGGGATACATCTGGTACTTGCGACCCAGCGGCCTTCGGTCGATGTCATTACGGGGTTGATCAAGGCGAATTTCCCGTCACGCATTTCGTTCCGAGTTTCCAGTAAGGTCGATTCCCGCACGATCATTGACGCCAACGGTGCCGAAGGCCTGCTCGGCCGCGGCGATATGCTGTTCCTGCCGCCGGGCAACGCTCAGGTAGTTCGTGTGCACGGTGCGTATGTTGACGAGAAGGAGATATTCAAGATCGTCGAGCACATCAAGGCACAGGGCAATCCCGAATACGACACAACGATCACCAAGACCGAAGAGGAAATGGACGATTCCGGCGATCTTCCGGGAAAACGCGACCCGCTGTTCTGGGATGCGGTCAAGAGCGTCGTGCATGCGAAGCGGGCTTCGACGTCGCTGCTGCAGCGTCATTTAAGGATAGGGTACGGGCGTGCCGCTGCGATCCTGGACGCTATGGTCCGCGAAGGCTATATCGGCGAGATGGACGGCAGCACGCGTGCACGGCCCGTTCTGCAGAAGGCGTACGACGATCTTCAGGACATGGAAGAAATGGAGAGCGTTTAGCACGCATCGGTTCCGAAACCGTCTGGCACATTTGGCACGCTTGGCACATCTTGGCACATTATGACCGATTGGAAAGTCACCGAGGCTCCGGAACTGCGTGGATACACAGTCGAATGGGCCGAACCCGGCGAATTTTACCTGTCACGCCGAAACCGCATTTACCACACCGAATCCCTGGCAAAGCCATTCCGAGAGGTTGCCGCTGCCGAGGCTCCGGGTTGGAAGGGCATTGCGTCGAACGTCCGCCTTGCACAGCGTCTGCTGCGTTTTATGGTGACGAACGTCGTTAAGCTGCCGAACGGCGACCTGTTCGTTACGTTCGACAAATCGGCCGGGGTCATCCGGGACGGCAAATACCGCCCGTTGGATGGAATGGTGCGTCCGTGCCGCGTTCTGCGGTCGGGGTGTGCGTTGGATGCCGGTGGCGACGTTTATTTCGGCGAATACCTTGCCAATGACGGCCGCGGGCCCATGCGGATATACAGGCACCCGCTCGGGTCGGATATTGTCGAGACCGTCCACATACTGCCTGCCGGTTCGGTCAAGCACATCCACGGCATATATTCCGATCCGTTCACGGGCGACCTGTTCTGCCTGACGGGCGATGCGGACAGCGAATGTGCGGTGATGCGTTCGCCGGACGGGTTCAAGACCATCAAATACGTCGGCAGAGGCGATGAGAGCTGGCGTGCGGTCAGCATTCTCTTTGACGAAAAGAGCCTTTTCTACGGGACGGATGCCGAATACAGGGCGAACGAGGTCTATCGCGTCGATCGGGAAACGCTGGAACGCACGCCTTTGGGAAAAGTGAGCGGAACCGTCTTTTATTCCAAGAGTTTAAGCGCCGACCTCTTTTTTGCGACCACTGCCGAGAATGCCCCGAGCCAGACCGAGAATGTTGCCGCCGTCTGGCACCTGTCGCCGGAGGGCGTGCTGCGGCAAGTCGTTTCTTATCAGAAGGATAGGTGGAATCCGACGCTGTTCATGTTCGGCACCGTCCATTTTCCTTACCGAAACGCCGTGCCCGGCCGGCTGTATTTCAGCCTTGTCGGTGTAAAGGGCGATAACCGTACGTTTTACGTACAAAAACAGGGGTAAACATTGTTTTTGCAATAAATGCTTGACAAGACTTAAAGTTTCGGGTAAAACTTTAAGCATACAAGACAACTGAATGAACGCTCGTGGGGGTTTGAACGCCAAACCCCCCGGGCGTTTTTGCTTTTCCCGCCGCTCATTCCCGCCGCACAAAGC